>CAJMOV010000052.1 GCA_905215125.1 uncultured bacterium
GGTAGAATAAGAGAAGTGACGGCGCGGGCCGGGGCAGCGAAAAAGCGCATGCTTCATCCTTCCCCGCGGCGTGGAAAAAACGCCGGGCAGGCCGGCGGATAAACGGATGGCAAAGGCTTTAGTCCGATTTGAGGCGGGCATAGCGATGGCAGTCCTGGAACCCTTCGGCGCAGTAGTAAAGCTGACGCGACATGCCTTCGTACTGCATGCCGCAGCGGCGCATGACGGCCCCGCTCGCCGGGTTCTTGTCGGAATGTACCCCTTCAATGCGGTTGAAGCCGACAGTGTGGAAGCCGAAATCCAAAACGGCGGACAGCGCTTCCGTCATATATCCCTGCCCCCAGCATGAGCGAAGAAGGCAAAAGCCGACGTCGGCGCTGCGGTCATGCTCGCTGCAGGCCTGCAGGCTGATAGAGCCGACGGGGCGGGAGCTCTGCTTTTCCGTGATGGCCCACAGGTAAAAGTCGGGGCGGCGGTATTCCTCCTGCCAATTTTCCAGTGTCTGGCGGGAGTCGTCGGCGGTTTGGTGTCTGGCAAAGCGCATAAAGCGGACGACCTGCTCGTCGCCCGCCCAGGCAAACAGGGCCTCGGCGTCGCCCGGCTCAAAGCGGCGAAGAACAAGGCGCGGGGTTTCCAGTATGCGTGTGCCGGTATGCTTTAACATCAGTCATCCTCCTCAAGCAGCTTTTTGTCCTCACAGGATAAGGCGAGCCTGTCAAAAAGATCGGGGCGGCGCCGGCGCGTCAAAAGCAGAGACTGCCTGCGCCGCCATTTTTCGATATTGGCGTGGTGCCCGGATAAAAGGACGTCGGGCACACGCAGGCCGCGCCACTGCTCCGGCCGGGTATACTGGGGATACTCCAATAGACCGGAATAATGGCTTTCGTCGGTGAAGCAGACGTCCTCAGCCAGGACGCCGGGCACCATGCGGCAAATAGCGTCGGCCACTGCGGCGGCGGCGATTTCACCGCCCGTCAGGACAAAGTCGCCCAGGGAGATTTCTTCGTCGACACACTGATCGATGAAGCGGCGGTCGATGCCTTCATAGTGGCCGCAGACGATGGCGATACGCCCGCGCGCAAGCAATTCTCGGGCCTTGCCCTGGGTGAAGGGCGCGCCCTGCGCGCTCATCATGACGGTGTGGACAGGCTGCCCATCCTTGACGGCTTCCAGACAGCGGTACAGCGGCTCGCACTGCATAACCATACCGCGGCCGCCGCCGTAAGGGTAGTCGTCGGTACGGCCGTGCTTGTCGGGGGTATAATCGCGGATATTGTGCGCGGCGATGTCCAGAAGCCCCTTTTCCCGCCCGCGGCCGATGATGCTGCTGCCCAGCACGGCCTCGATTACATCGGGAAAAAGGGTGAGAATATCAATTTTCATCAGGAAGCATCCCTTCTATGGTGCGCAAAAGCAGGCGGCGGCCGCCAAAATCGACCCCTTCCTCGAAAGCGGGGACGGCGGGAATGAGGATTTCCCCCTTTTCTCCCCGGACGACGTACAGATCGCCCCCGGGCAGCTCGCGCACATCGTCGAGAACGCCGATGACGGCGCCGGTACGGCTGTCATATACGTCAAAGCCAAAGAGATCGCTGTAAAAGTATCGGCCCTCAGGCAGCCTGATTTTGTCGCGGGGGGCCGTCAGCACCCGGTTTTTGAGCGCGACGGCGGCGTCCATGCTGTCAACGCCGGCAAGGGTGAGCAGCACAAAGCCCTTGTGCATCCGCCAGCCGGCGACGGCATAGCCCTCGCCGCCTGCCTGTATTTCGTCCAGGCAGGGGAAAACGTCCTGCGGGTCGCACCAGGGGTCGACCTTCAGCTCGCCGCGTACGCCATGGGTATTGATGATTTTTCCGATTTCCAGTTGTGTGTCCATGCTACCATCCTTGCGTTTTCCTGCCTTTCAGTATACCATTTTCCGGGAAGGGTTTCAACAGGAAAAGCCCCGGCGGGGCCGGGGCCTTTCGGGATAGGGAGATCAGGCCAGCTCGTCCATGCGGATGCAGGAAACCAGGTGGCCGGGCGATGTCTCGCGCAGCTGGGGCGCTTCCACGCTGCACCGGTCGCAGGCCATGGGGCAGCGGGTGTGGAAGGTGCAGCCCGGGGGCGGGTTGACCGGGCTGGGGATATCCCCTTCCAGCGTCGGGCGCTCATCCTCGAATTTTTTGCCCCCGATTTCGGGAATGGAGGAGAGCAGGGCGCGGGTATAGGGGTGGGTCGGGCGCTGGAACAGCTCCGCCTTATCGGCGATTTCCACCACCTTGCCCAGATACATGACGGCGACGCGGTCGGAGATATATTCGACGACGCCGAGGTCGTGCGAGATAAAAATAAGGGTCAGCTGATACTGCCTTTGCAGCTCGACCAGCAGGTTGATGATTTGCGACTGGATAGACACGTCAAGGGCGGAAACCGGCTCGTCGCAGACGATCAGCTTGGGGTTGACCGACAGGGCGCGGGCGATGCCGATGCGCTGCCGCTGGCCGCCGGAAAATTCGTGCGGGTAGCGGTTGAGAAAGGATTTGTTGATGCCGCAGGTTTCCATCAGCTCGACGATGCGGCGCAGGCGCTTGTCGCTGCCCTGGTACAGCTTCATCGTGTCGATGGGCTCGGCGATGATGTCCGCCACCGTCATGCGCGGGTTGAGGGAGGCATAGGGATCCTGGAACATGATCTGCATGTCGCGGCGGATGGGGCGCATTTCCTTGTCGGAAAGCCTGGTGATGTCCTTGCCGTCAAAGCGGATGGTGCCTTCCGTCGGCGGGGTCAGCTTCAAAATGGTGCGGCCCAGCGTCGATTTGCCGCAGCCCGATTCGCCGACGATACCCAGCGTCTCGCCGTAGCGCACACTGAGATCGACGCCGTCGACCGCTTTGACAAACTTCTTTTCGCCGCCGAAAAGCTGTGAGCTTTTGACGGGGAACCATTTGCGCAGCCCGCTGATTTCAAGGATGTTCTGTGTCGTCTGGCTCATAGCTCGCCCTCCCATTCCGATGTGTAGCGGTGGCAGCGCACCCGGCGCCCGTCCATTTCCAGCAGCTCGGGCTCGCGCCGGCGGCACAGGTCGGTGGCATACTGGCAGCGCGGGGCGAACAGGCAGCCCTCATGCTTTTTCAGCAGGTTGGGCACCATGCCTTCGATCATGTACAGCTTGTCGGCGCCCTTGCCGACGTGGGCCATGCACCTGCGCAGCGCTTCGATATAGCGGTGCCGCGGTCTTTCAAACAGCGCCTGTTCGCTGGATTCCTCAACGATGCGGCCGGCGTACATGACGATGATGCGGTCGGCCACCTCGGAAATGACGGCGAGATCATGGGTGATGAGCATGACGGCCATGCCAAGCTGCCGCTTGAGCTTGTTGATGAGCTTGAGGATCTGCGCCTGGACGGTGACGTCGAGGGCGGTCGTCGGCTCGTCGCAGATGAGAAGCTGAGGGTCGCAGGCCAGGGCCATGGCGATCATGACGCGCTGGCGCATACCGCCCGACAGCTGGTGGGGGTATTCATGGTAGCGCTGCTCGGGCAGGGGGATGTTGACCAGCTGCAAAAGCTCGATGGTCTTTTGCCTGGCCTCGTGCCGGTTGAGGCCCTTGTGCAGGCGCAGCGTTTCGTCGATCTGGTTGCCGACGGTGTAGACGGGGTTTAAGCTGGTCATGGGCTCCTGGAAAATCATCGAGATGCGTTCGCCGCGGATCTTCTTGAGCTCGCGCTTGCTTTTTTCCAGCAGGTTTTCCCCTTCAAACAGGATTTTGCCTGAGACCACCCTGCCCGGCGGGGAGACTAAGTTGAGGATGGAAAAGGCGGTGACGCTTTTGCCGCAGCCTGATTCGCCGACGACGCCGAGCGTCTCGCCGCGGCGGAGGGAGAAGGAAACGTGATCAACGGCGGTCAGGATGCCGTCGTCCAGCTTAAACTGGGTGACGAGCTCCTGCACGTCCAGCAAAATATTGTTATCCATGCCGTTTCCTCCTTATAAATTTTTGAGCTTGGGATCGAGCGCGTCGCGCACGCCGTCGCCCAGGGTATTGAAAGCAAGCACAACCAGCATGATGGCAAGGCCGGGGAAAAAGCTGTACCAAACGTTCTGGCGGATGAACTTGCGCCCTTCGGAGATCATCGAGCCCCAGCTGGGGGTCGGGGGCTGGACGCCCAGGCCGACGAAGGACAGCGTCGATTCCAGCATGATGTCACCGGGGATGTCGAGGGTGATGACGACGATGATGGTCGACAGGCAGTTGGGGATGAGGTGACGGAAAATGATTTTCATGTTGGATGCGCCGCTGGCGCGCGCCGCCTCGATAAACTCCTTTTCCTTGAGCTGCATGATCTGTCCGCGTATCATACGGGCAAGTCCGGTCCAGCCGATGACGCCGATGGCGATAAAGACGTTCATAACGCCGGGGCCGAGGATGAACATGATGGCGATGGCGAACAAAATCATGGGGAAGGAGGCGAAGATTTCGATAATGCGGGAGATAATAGAGTCAACCCAGCCGCCAAAATAGCCGGCAAGCGCGCCCAGAATGACGCCGATGGGAACGCAGATGGCCTCGCACACGACGCCGACCAGCATGGAGATTTGCGTGCCGTAGACGACGCGGGAAAAGATGTCGCGGCCGATATCGTCGATGCCGAACCAGTGGTCGGCCGAAGGCGGCTCGTTAAGCCGGGTCAGATCCTGCGCGTAGGGGTCATAGGGGGCGATGAGAGGGGCGAAAATTGCGACCAGGGCGAGGATGACCAGAAGGATAAAGCTAGCGATGGCCAGCTTGTTTTTCTTCAGGCGGTTCCAGGCGTCGCGGTACAGGGTGGAAGCCTGCAGGTCGCCGGCGTGCAGGCCAAGCTCTTCCATGACACGGGCTTTTTTTGTCTTGATTGCCATTCATTACGCCCCCTTCACAATGCGGATACGGGGGTCGAGAACCCCATACAGCAAGTCGACGATCAGATTGATAATGACGTAAACCGCCGCGGTGTAAAGCACGCAGCCCTGGATGATGGGGATATCGCGCGAGGTGACGGCGGAAAAGGCGATTTTGCCCAGGCCGTGCAGGGAAAAGACCATCTCAATGACCATGGCACCCGAAATGAGCGAGCGCAGCTGCATACCGATTAAGGTGACGATAGGGATGGCGGCGTTCTTCAAAACATGCTTGCCGACGACGATGGTCTCGGACAGGCCCTTTGCACGGGCGGTGCGGACATAGTCCTGCCCCAGTGCGTCCAGCATATTGGTGCGGATAAGCCGGGAAGCGGAAGCGCCGTAGGAGACGCCCAGGCAGATGACCGGCATGGTCAGCCAGCCGGCTTCCTTGACGCCGGAAATGGGCAGCCAGCCCAGTTTCAGGCCGAACAGGATTTGCAGCAGCACGCCCAACCAGAAAATTGGCATGGAAATGCCCAGCATGGCGATAAACATGAGGAAATGATCAAGGAATTTCCCCCTGAACAGCGCCGCAAGCGTGCCGACAATCAGGCCGAAAACGACGGAAAAAACGAGAGACAGCGCGCCCAGCTGGAAGGTCATGGAAAAGCCCTGGTTGAGCATTTCGGTGACGGGGCGCTTTTGGAAGTAGGAAGTACCCAGGTCGCCCTGTACGGCGTTGGCGACAAAATCAAAATACTGGACGTACAGGGGCCGGTCCAGCCCCATTTCATGGCGCACGCGCTCAACCGTCTCGGCGTCTGCGCGCTTGTTAAGCATGACAAGCACTGGATCGCCGGGGACGATATTGAGCAGGATGAAGGTGACGAGCGTAACGCCGATAAGTACGATGATCGATTGCCACAGGCGGCTGAATAAGTATTTAAGCAAGCGTTCACACCCTCTTTTCCTGATTTTGTGTATAAGGGGGGCCGCCCCGCCCAATCGACAGAGCAGCCCCGGCATTTCAAACGATACAGTGTTCAGTAAAGAGGGATTTATTCGATATAGCCTTCGGTGAAGGACATGAGGAAGTCGCTCTTACAGAAGACCTCGTGCACGCGATCGGAAACCAGGGTATAGCCGGCAGGGGCATACAGCGGCCATTCGGCGACCTGCTCGCGGGTGAGCCAGTATTCCAGATCGGCGTAGTACTCCTGCTTCTCATCCAGATCGGTGATGAGCCGTCCGGCATCCAGTTTGGCGTCCCATTCGGGATCGATCATGCCATTAGAGAAGAAAGTGGCGACGGAACTGTGGAACAGGCTGTACAGGAAATTGTCGGGATCGACAAAGTCGGCGTACCAGTTCATCATATAAATCTGCACGTTGCCGCTTGAACGCTTGTCGAGCCAACCGGCAGCGTCGACCTTTTCGATCTGCGATTCGATGCCGGCCAGCTTCCACTGTTCCTGCATGACCTGGTAGATGGGGCCCCAATCAGAAGTATCGGTCATGGTGATGGTGACGTTGATGCCGTCGGGATAACCGGCCTCGGCCAGCAGTTCTTTTGCGCGTTCGGGGTTGTATTCCAGTGCGGGCAGGCTATCGTCATATCCCAGCACACCTGCGGGAATAAGGGATTTAGCAGGCTTGATGTGGCCCTGGAAATAGCCTTCGCACAGGCTTTCAAGGTCGGTGGCAAGGCCGACGGCCAGGCGGACGCGCTGATCATCGAAGGGCTTCATGGCTTGGTTAAAGTTTAGGCAGTGGATGCCGACATATTCAGTGAACTTGACGTTATCGGCATAGTCGGGGTTGTCGAGATAACCGTCGACCAGGGAGGTGCCGACGCTGCAGACGTCGATGGTGCCGGCCTCCCATTCGATGAGGGCGGTATTGGCGTCCATATTGAGAATTTCGACGCCGTCGAGCTTGACGACATCGCCGTGGTAATCGTCGTTGCGGACGAGGACGATTTCATTGTTGGGGTTAAAGGACTCCAGCTTGAAGGGGCCGGTACCGATCAGGGTGTCAATACCCCAGCGGTCGCCGGCGGCTTCGCAGGCGTCCATGGGAACGATGTTGAGCGGGGCGACGGCCAGCACAGCCAGGAAGGCGGTGTAGCCGTATTCCAGCTCGATGGAGAAGTGATAATCGTCGATGACGACTATGGATTCCAGCGTGTCGATTTTTCCGTTGGACTCGGTTTCCATCATGGCCTGCGAGCCCTTGATCATGTTGGCCATCCAGCCGTTTACGTTGCCGGAATCGGGATCGAAGAAACGGGAGAAGGTATACTGTACGTCCTTGGCGGTCAGCTCTGTGCCGTCATGGAATTTGACGCCCTGCTTGAGCTCGAAGGTGAACAGGGTGCCGTCCTCAGAAATTTCGGGGAAGTCGGTTATCAGGTTGGGCTCCAGCTCAAGGGTATAAGGATCTTTGGTTATAAGCTGGTCAAAGACACAGTCGGAAACCTCAAAGATGTTGTTGTAGGTGGTCAGCAGCGAGTTGAGGTTGCCGGTGCTGGACATGTCACGACCCATGCGCACAACATTGTCCGTCGGCGTGTCGTCGTCGGGGGTGTCGTCCGGGGCAACGTCGGTCTGATTTCCGTCGTCGGAAGGGGAAGAGTCCTGGGGTGCGCCGCAAGCGGCCAAGGCATAGAGCATGGAGAGCGCCAAAAGCAGTGCAAGCAGTCGTTTCATGGTTTTTCCTCCTTTTCTTTTGGGACATTCTGACGGGGTTTTTTGCGCGCCTATCGCAGTAAATGCAACCCTATTCTACTCGTATGTTGAAAAATAGTCAATAAATCTTGGAAATGTTCTTAAATTTTACCTAATATAGAAGGAAAAGGATTGTGCAATATGCGCAAAAAGAAAAGGCGGGCGGCAGGGCTTTTTCCGGGCGGAAAAGAAAACTGCGGATTTACTATTGATTTTAGGCGGCGATCGCGGTAATCTATAAGGTAAAGACTGCCGCATGGCGGAAGGGAGGGGAAAAGACAAAGCACATGGAGTTCAAGCTGGGTGAAAAACTGCGCAGGACACGCAAGGAGAAGGGAATGAGCATTGCCGTCCTGGCGGAGAAAGCCGGCGTCAGCCCTGGCATGATCAGCCAGATCGAGCGCAACACCACAGTGCCGTCCATCCTGCTCTTTGCCAAAATCGCCAAGGCGCTAGATGAAAATATTTCTTACTTTCTCGACGAGGAGAAGCCCCGGGAAAGGGTTTCGCTGGTCCGCGCTGGTCAGCATCGTGTTGTCACGGGAACGGGAAACGAATACCACCTGCTGACGTCCAGCCCCGACCGGCAGATTGAAATGTACCGGGTCATTTTTAAAAAGAGCCGCGACGAGCGCGGCTGCCTTTCCGTTCACGAAGGGGCGGAGTGCGGCTTTCTGCTGTCGGGAAGGCTGCACCTGCTGACCAGCGAGGGCAATTACGAGCTGGGGGCGGGCGACAGCGTCTATTTTGAAAGCACCCTGCCCCACCGTCTGGTCAACCGCAATGAGGAGGACTGCATTGCCATCTGGGCGCAGACCCCGTTTACCTGGTAAGCGGGCTGCATGAAAGGCCTTGCCGTCCCGTGCGGGCGCGCACATTCTACGATACCCTGTTAAGGAGCAATCCCATGAAACGTAAAATCGCCTTTATACTCGCCCTTGCCATGCTTTTGAGCGCCCTTTCGGGGTGCGGCGCGCAGACGACGGGGGTTTCCCCCTTCCGCAAGCTGCGGGACGACGCGCTTGCCCAGTCCATCGACGACGTGGCGCGCACTTTTTTTGAAGAGGAAGAGCCTGTCGGCCTGTCGGTCGGCGTGCTGCGCGACGGCAGGGTGCAGTTTTTTAACTACGGCGTCAAGAGCGAAGGGGGAGCGGCCATTACAGAGAACACCCGTTTTGAAATCGCCTCGGTATCCAAGACCATGGCCGGCGTCCTGCTTGCGACGCTGGATGCCGAGCCCTCCCTTACGATAGACGCGACCAAAACGGTGCAGGAGTTCCTGCCGTATCTGGATTTGCCCGATTATGAGGGGGAAGAAATCCAGTGGTGGCACCTGGCGGCCCATGTTTCCGGCCTGCCCCGGCTGCCCGACAATTTCGTCGACGGGGAAAACCCCTATGCCGATTATTCGGCAAAGGATCTGCGCGAATACCTGACGGAACAGGCTCACCTGTACACCAGGCCGGGGGAGAGCTACCAGTATTCCAATCTGGGCGTCGGGCTTTTGGGCTATGCGCTGTCCTACGCCATGCGCACTCCCTATGAACGGCTGCTCAAGGCGCGTATTTTGTGGCCGCTGGGCATGTCAAACACCTCCATCACCCTGACGGAGGAAGAGGAGGAAGGCCGTGCCATGCCGCACACCCAGCTGGGCACCCCGGTCAGCGAATGGGACTTTGACGCCTTGGCCGCCTGCGGCGGCGTTAAGAGCACGACATATGACCTTTTGCTGTATCTGGCCGCCAATATGGGGCAGATCCCCTTTGATTCGGACGCGCTGCGCCAGGGAATGGCGGATGCGCAGAAGGTATGGTTTGACGACGGGGAGAACAAAATCGGCCTCGGCTTTATCCACGGCAGCGTGGAGGGCAAGGACATGCTGTGGCACAATGGCGCGAGCGGCGGCTACCGCAGCTTTATCGGCTTTGTGCCCGAGACGGGTACCGGCGTTGCCGTTTTGTGCAACAGCGCGATTGATGTAGACGATGTAGCGACCCAAATTCTGGCGTTAATGCAATAGCTGAAATAGCGAATTTTAGAGGCAGAGGAGAGAACAGCCATGGATCTCAGGTACTACAATTCCTATGTGGAAGTGGATCTCGACGTCATTCGCAGCAACATTGAAAAGGTCAAAAAGCACATCGGTCCGGATTTGGGTATGATTCCGGTCGACAAGGGCAACGCCTACGGCATGGGCACCGTACCCATCGCGCGCATGCTGACGCAGGATTTCGGCGCCGATATCATCAGCGTCGCGCAGATCTATGAAGCGGCGCAGATTCGCGAAGCAGGCATGAAGGATCTCGA
>CAJMOV010000053.1 GCA_905215125.1 uncultured bacterium
ACCGGATCATTTCAGGCGCCGACCCGACCAGGGTTTTTGCCGACACGCGCTTGATGTCAACGGCGTCGTCCGCAATGAGACGATGGCCGCGCTTGACCAGCTCGATAGCCGTTTCACTTTTCCCGACGCCGCTGTCGCCCAAAAGCAGGATACCCTCGCCATATACCTCAACCAAAACGCCGTGGATGGTGATACGCGGTCCCAAATGCACGTTGAGCGAAGCACTGAGGGCTGCAATAAAGGGCGCCGTCGCGTCCGGCGTGCGGCAGATGATGATGCCGTGCTCCTGCGCGCACTCCATACATTCCGGGAACGGCTCGCTTTGGTTGGCAAAAACGACAAGCGGCAGCGGTTCGCTGAACAGCCGGTCAAAGGTCTGTCTTCGCTGAGCAGGCGTCATCCCTTCCAGATAGGCATACTCCACCAGGCCGATGACCTGGATGGTATCCTCATCAAAATGCTCGTAAAAACCTGCCAGCGCCAGCGCCGGACGGTTGACCTCGGCATTGGAAATGTCCTGTTCGAGGTATCCCTCCGGGCCGTACAGCACCTCCAGCTTAAACTCCGAGATGATCTGATGGGTTTTCACGCTGTATTTTTCCATAGCGCCCCTCCTGCCTGCGCGCCCAGCGCGCCAAAACGTCCTGCTTCACTTTTATTTTATCATTATAGACCAAGCGCCAAGAAATTACAACCGCCAGTCTGCCCGACTTTCCTGTGCAAAAGGGCGTCAAATGACGGCTTTTCAATTTTTTTCATTTTGCTCTTGCATTTATCGGTGGGATATGGTAATATAACTGATGTCGCTTTATAGCTTTTCACGGAGAAGGAGGTGCAGAAACATGGCCAAGTGTGAAATCTGCGGCAAGGGCGTTACCTTTGGCATTAAGGTTTCCCATTCGCACAGAAGGACGAACCGTGCCTGGAAGCCCAATGTCAAGCGCGTCAAAGCGGTTGTCAACGGCACGCCGACGCACATCAATGTCTGTACCCGCTGCCTGCGTTCTGGCAAGGTCGAACGCGCAATCTAATTTGATCATAAATGCTGTACCCGGACGAGGATTTGTCCGGGTACAGTTTTTTATACCTGATACCTGCGGGGCTTCCTTCAATAATCGCAGCGAACAGGGGGCAGCCGATGCTGTACGGCGGTCGGCCCTCCTCATCAATATGATCCCACATTGCAGTCCCGCTACCTCTTCCGGGGTGTAGCCCATCATCCCTCTTTCTGCTGACTGCGCCGCGCTGTTTGCATACGCCGGGCAGGGTTGCCGCCTGTTAAAGAATATGATAGAATTGTAAACTAACGGTAGACGCCTGTAAAAATCAGTCGAGGGAGTGATGGCGCTTGGCGCACACCAAATCCGTGTCCGATCCCACTCTGCGGAAGCAGGTCAACGGCGATATCCTCCGCATGGTTTTACCCGTAATCACGGAAAACGTACTGCAAATGTCAGCCGGCCTGGTTACTTCAGCAATGATTGGCCGGCTGATGGCCGACGATATATCGGCGCAGGGCATCAGCCTGCGCATTTATAACACCTTTTGGGCGCTGTTCAAGGGTATCGGCATCGGGGCCACGGTTGTAGTAGCCATGCGGTACGGCCAGCGTGTGCTGACGGAATGTCGAAGGACCATTGAGCAGGCCTATGTGACGCTGGTTCCCTTTGCCCTGCTGTGCACGCTTCTTATTTTCCTCTTCCCCGGGCCGCTTGTCACCTTTCTTTCCGATGACCCGTCGCTGGTTTCCGGTGCCACCTCTTATATCCGCATTTCCATATGGGCCTTGCCTTTTGCCGCCACTACCGCCTGTAATACGGCGGCATTTAACGGCCACGGCAACACCAAGACCCCCATGTACATCGCGCTTTTGCTCAATCTGGTCAATATCGTGCTTGGATATGTGCTGATCTTCGGTATCGGCCCTATCAAGGGTTTGGGCCTGATCGGCGCTGCCATTGCAACGCTTGGGGCGCAGTTTGTCGGCGCCGCGACCGGTACCTTCCTTCTCTACAATCGCAACGGTTATTTTGCAGACGAGCATCATGGTAAACGCTTTTTCTCGCTTGACCGGGACTGCGTCAAAGAAGTATACCGCACCGGTATCCCCGCCGCGTGTGAAAACGTTTTCTGGCAGATGTCGGCCATGCTGCTGAGCAAAATCATTCTGCTTTACGGCAGCACACACTTTGCCGCCTATCAGCTGGGTCTGCAGGCCGAAACCATCTGCGAAATGCCCGGCATCGGCTTTACCACAGCCTCTACCACGCTGACGGCCCGCGCCATCGGCGAGCGCGACGACAGGCTATTCCGCACCTACTTCCACCAGATGAACCGCTTTTCGCTGTACACCGGTATTTTTACCTCGTTACTGCTTTTCTGCTTTCCCAGCCTGTTCATGCAGTTTTTGACCGATAAGCCCGATATCCAACAGCTGGGCATTACCTATGTCTTCATCATGGGATTCACTCCCATTCCGCAGGACATGAACAAAGTCTATAACGGCACCATGCGCTCATCGGGATACCGTAAGATGCCCATGATCATCTCTTTTGTCGGCATCTGGCTGGTGCGCGTTCCCCTCGCTTTCCTTTTCGGCTGGATTCTGCACGCAGACATTCGTCTCATCTGGTGCGCCATCGCGCTTGACCAAATTGTGCGCCTGATTCTCAGCTTCACCATTTTCAAGCGCAAAAAAGTGATCGACACCGTCGCAAGCCTGCCCCCTCTTGCAAAGTAGAGTCAAAGCTGAAAAAGCCGCCCGGATGGGCGGCGTTTTGCTGGTTTCATTGCGGCGGAGGGGATTCGGGCCCCCTCTCTCATGACAGGCGATGAAGTAGCGCCGCTATGAGCGAATTTTGTTCAATGAACTCAGTTGAATTTTCTGCCAGGAGAGCCTGTGCATGCTGAAGGAAGGCGTCAAACCAGGCCTGCCCGTCAGCCGCGTCCATCCGGATAGCTTCTTCTCCCAGCAGGTCGCTCAGCGCGCTTTGCATGACAGCCCCTCGCAAGCCGGTGTTGCCGCCCTTTAAAAACCCGCGGTACAGCTCCCGCAGCGCGGCGTCGCCGTAACTAACGATCTCATCATACTGCTCCTGATGCTGCTCGATATACGCGCCGGGGAAAGAATATTCGCCAGGCTCCTCCGTAATAATGTCAAGCAGGCCCTCTATATGCTGTCCAACGCTGATACTGGCGCCATAATCCATAATCTGCCGCCAGCAATCCCATTCCTGTTCCTCTAGCGTGCGTTGGGTGTCCAGGGCGGCGTCAACAATTTCTGCCGGAAATTTTTCTCGAATGGAAGACTCATAAAGATCGCCGTCGCGCGGCGTCCAGTATTCAACAAGGGAATATCCGCCGGCCAGGGCATAGTCCAGACTGCCTTTTTCCAGCGTTATGGCCGCGGGCATGTGGCTTCCGCCGACCTGTGTGACGGTGCTGCCGGCATAGTTGACCTTCTGCGTCATGATCATGGCGTACACCGTTATCCGATTCCCCGACGTTTCAGCGCCCAGGACGACATGGGACTCGGCGGTAAAATCGCCGTCGGTACCGGCCTGCACCAAAATGGCGTCGCGCAGCGCCTGATTCAAACGGGCATCCTCGCGCATATCCAGCAAATCCCGTTCCAGCTCGCCCGACGCACCACGCAGCGTCGCCGTCAGTCTAAGCTCTGTATAGGAATCGAGCATCTGCACTTGATATTCTTTCCCTGGTACCCAATCGCCGGCGCCCTTCAGCTCATCCGCAAGGTGGACGCTGCGGGAAAACCCGTCGCTTTCCACTGCTCGGCCGTAGATCAGGATGTTCCAGCCCGCGGTATCATCCCACCCTTCCGGGATGGTAAAGTAAACGTTTACGCCGTCGCACCGCAGGCTTTCTTTTAAAGCTTCGAGGGCCTGTTCCGCCGTCAGCTGCGGATGCGCAAAGCCGGCCAGCTCCTGATATAGCCCGTTGTCAATGCGGCTGTACATGCCGTTTTGCTGTAATACCGCGCTGCCGTCCTGCAAGGCGCTGTTACCGGCGACAAGATAAGCGTAATACACCTCCTCCGTTCCGTCAGCTTGAAGAGCGCGGATTTGGTAACACTCCTCCAGACTGAAGGGGTTTTCGCCCTCCCAGGCTGCCGACATCTGGCGTGCCTGCAAAACGACCTGCGAAGCTAAATCCCGGCCGCTGCCTGACAAAGCTACGGACCGTCCCTGTGGCTCTCCATACCGGTAATGGGTCAGCATATATTCCGTCTCCATCCCGGCGCTGCTCGCGCTGCTGAAAGTGCACCCCACAGTGACAGCCAGGATTGCAAGGGCTGCCAGTATGGCGGGCAAAGACATCCCGGGGTTTTTGATAATCCTGTTAAGCCGTTCTTTCATTCCACGCTTACCCGACACCATTGTTGTGGCACCACACAACACCGAGGCCGGCGCGCGCCGCACAGCAATCATATCGACCAGTGCCCTGCCGTAATCCAACCGATTCTGTTCGCCGATTCGGCGGACGGCGGCCTCATCGCAAGCCAGCTCGCTGTCAGTGCGTGAAAGGATGGCGGCTATCCATACCAGCGGATTCCACCAATAAACCGCTAGGCAGATGCCCCGCAGAACCGACCAAATATGATCGCCGTGGCGATAATGACATTGTTCGTGAACGACGACATAGTCCAGTCTCCCCTGCTGCACAGCGCGGCGTGTCACATAGATGGCAGGGTGAACCAGGCCGAACAGACACGGCGACGTAATTACATCGGTTACATAGACGGGAAGCGGACCATATTCTCCTGCTAGTGGTCTCCGCGTCCTGCGCAGGTTGAGCATAAAGCGCAGATTAACGGCGACAAACCATATCCCGACGCACAAGCTTCCCCCCAGCCAAGCCCAGCCTGCAAGCTGGCCGAGCGTCGGCCGGGCGGCATAGCGGGTTACCGTACCGCCGTCTTCCGACAGCACAGCATATCCAAAGCTGTTTGCATCCTCCACCTGTCCGTTTTCCCCGGCGCTGACTCCGTCCGCATCGCCGACCGGCTGGCGGGAAACCGGGGCGACATAAACATATCTATCCCCCAACCCGGTATCAGGCACAGCGTTCATGACGCTCCAGGGGCTTTGCAGCAGGGATACCGGGATACACAGGCGCAGCAGCGCCAAGCACCACAGGGCGTAGCGCAGGCGGCACGGCATTTTTTGACCGAACAGGCGGCGCACGGCAATGACAGCGGCAATAAGCACCGAAGCCGTGACCATGGCTTCCATCATTTTTCTGCCTCCTCTTCAGCACGGCGCAGGATTTCATACAGCTCGTCAATATCCTGCCGCGACAGCGCCTTCTGCCCGGCCATGGACGACACCATCAGCTGAAGGCTGCCGCCGTACACCTTGGCGAGAAAGCTCTCCGTTTCCCGGGCGGTGACCTCGCTTCTCTCAACAGCCGGATAATAAAGGCGGGCTCGCCCGCCGTCTTCAAAATAGACGGCCCCTTTATCCTCCATGCGGGACAGCATGACGAAAACGGTATTTTTCTTCCAGCCTGTTTCCTGCTGAAGAGCCCCGACAAGCTGAGCGATGGTGCGCGGCGCGCTCTGCCACAGCAGATTCATCAGCTTCCATTCCCCGTCGGAAAGATTGATAGACTTTTGCATGAATTGTCTCCTTCCATATGGTCAACAATCGTTGTCCATAGTATATCCCATCAGGTCAACAGTTGTCAACCACAAAAATAAAAAAGCCAGCCGCGGCAGAGAATAACCGCAGGCCGGCAACGCTTTTATTCTGCTTTATACGCTCAAACCGGCTGTCACAAGCTGCACAGCGGCCCGCCTTTCTGACAGAGCAGTCACCCTTGAATGTGTACGCTGACGACGCCGTCAATGGCGAGCAGGCGACGGGTAACCGTTTCGACAGTATGCCGCATCTGGCCGGTATGTACCGACAGACTGACGCTGGCTTCGCCGCCGACGGGGATGTTTTGGTTGACCGTCAGCACATTGATCCCCGCCTTGGCAAGCACATTGAGGAAGGTGGACAAAACCCCCGACCTGTCCTGCAAAACGGCTTGTATGGTGAGAATCTTATCCTGGTATGTCTCTAAAAACGGGCGGATGCTGTCGCGATAGCGATAGTACACACTGCGGCTGATTCCGACCATGCGTACCGCCTCGGCCACCGTTTTCGCCTTGCCCTGGCGTAGCAGGGACTTTGCTTCACATACCCCCCGCAGGCCGGTCGGCAGGGCCGATTGGCTGACAATATACTGCTTTTCTTCTCCCATCCGAGCGCTCCTCCTTATTTTTATTTTACAATATTTTATCATGCGCCGCATCAGGGCGCAACGGATGTTTGCAGCAGCGGAGGGTAAAATAACTGCCGGGAGGCGAAACATCATGTCGCAAACAACCGATTTGCTCAATTATATCCACCAAAACGCTGAAATGGGGCAAGGCACCATTGAACGTATCTCTAAAATGGTGACTGATCAGGCGCTCAAGGACGATCTAGAGCCCCAGCTGGAGGAATACCGCCGCATGTGCATCGCATCGGAAGCGCTGCTTTCCGCACAGAAGGCCGATGTCAAAGGCGTCAACCCCATGGCCAAGGCGTCCGCTTATCTCAAGATGAACGCCAGCACTATGGCAGACAAGTCGCCCTCGCATATTTCTGAAATGCTGATCGAGGGCAGCACCATGGGCATTGTCGACATCACCAAAAAGCTAAACGAGTACAAGGGGGCCGACGCCGGCGTTGTCGCGTTGGGCAAAGCCCTTCTCAAGCAGGAGCAAAGCAACATTGAACGGCTGAAAAAGCATCTGTAACCCGCGCAAAGCCCGCTGTATGCGGGCTTTTTCCATTGACATTCGCCCGCCATCCCCCTACAATGGTAAGCAGGAGGAATACTTATGCCGCCCATTCTTTGTCACACGCTGCCCCCTGTCTACGATGAACAGTCCCGGGTGCTGATACTGGGCTCCTTTCCATCGCCAAAATCGCGGGAAACCGGTTTTTATTATGGCAACCCGCAGAACCGCTTCTGGCCTGTTATGGCGGCATTGTTCGACGAACCCCTGCCTGCGTCTATACCGCAAAAACGGGACTTTGCCCTGCGGCACCACTTTGCGCTGTGGGACGTCGCCGCCCGCTGCACAATCCGCGGTGCGGACGATAGCAGCATCAGCGACGTCACGCCAAATGAGCTTGATTCGCTTCTGTCCCGCTGCCCTATTTCCGCTATATTCGTCTGCGGCAGTAAAGCCTTTTCCCTTTACAGAAAGCATTGCCTGCCTATCACCAAGCGGGAGGCCATTCCGTTGCCCTCCACCAGCCCCGCTAACTGCCGCTACTATGATCTAGCACGGCTTATTGCATCCTATCGTATCATACTTGCATATCTGCAGGGCATCTGACAAGCTAATCGGCTTTACACACTTAAAAGCGCGTTGTTCCGCACAACGCGCTTTTGTTTTTGTTATGCTTTATCCGCGCAAAAATCCTGGTGCGCAGCCCCCTGCGCGTCGACAAGGTAAAGGGAATATTCGCCGCGCTCAATGGGGAAGCCGGAATCAAGCAGGCTGTCCAGCTTCGGCTTCTCTCCTTCCTCCACCCGAATGGAAATTCCACAGGATGCGGATATAGCGCGCGGCGTCGGCATCACGGCATGCTGTATCCTTCCCTGCAGGAATTTCTGCGCCGTAATGGCGGCATGGGTCGATTCAAAGACCAGCACCCAATAACCCTGTCCCATTACAGCGAGACAACCTTATCAGCGTACAGCATACGCTGCGTGATATCATACATGTTGCTGACTGTGCCCACCTTCAGCTGATCGGAGATGCCGAAAAAGTTAAGGCAGGTCCCGCAGACAAGGATTTCCACCCCTTTTGCTTCCAGCTGCTTAAGGTGTTCGACCACCTGCTCATCCAGTGCGGGCAGCTTAACGCCGGCGTTCATAAAGAGGATAGATGAAGGCAGCTCCTGCTCCTGCAAAATGGTGTAAAAATACATCCGCATCAAGTTTCCGCCCAGTTCGGCGTCTCCCCGCCCGACAATATCGCTGCCGACAAACACAGCCCAGGTCTTTTCGGCCGTCCTCTCGTCGTTTTGCGGCGCAGCGTCTGTTTGTGTAAAGGCAACGCGGTAGTCGCCGTCAACCGGAGTTACCTCTGCCGTGAATCCTCTGCTCTGCGCTAGTTTTTTCAGATTGCGCACCGCCGTTTCATTATCGACCTCAACAGCGAAGGCGGACGCGCCGACTTCTATTTCCTTTTTAGCCATAATGACGGGGATCGGGCAGTTTTTTCCTTTTGCGTCCAGAATATTCATGCTTCAATCCTCCCGAATTTTTGTCCCGCATGCGCTGCAAAACCGGGTTTCTTCCGTTACCTCCCGCCCGCAGGCAGGACAAAACCTTCTGGCGGGCTGCCCTTCAACCTTGGCGCCGCAGGTCGGGCAGAATTTTGCTTCGCTCTGCAGGGCTTCGCCGCAGTTTTTGCACACGGCAGCAGCTTCTCTGACCGGCACAGCCTTGAGCCGCTGTATTTCCGTGTTGAGGGCCTCAATGGTTTCCTCCCCGGCCTGGATGGCGCGGCAATATTCCGCCGCCGTTTCATCCAGCTGCCCGCCGCTGAGGTATTTTTCAAAAATGTACTGGCCCAGCTCGCGCTTGCGCTCGGCGACGGCATTTTCCTCGCTGCGCGCTTTGCTGGAAAGGCGGCTGACCTCCAGCATTTCGTTGGTTTTATCTCCGACATTACGGGCCAACTCGCCCAGTTTATCAAAAAAAGCCATGTGAATTCCTCCCGTATTTCATGGTGTCACTGTTATCATAAAACATTTCTTGTCCGTTCGCAAGGGATACAAAGAAAATTCACAAAAGCGCCATGGACTTGCAACGGACAACGGCAAAGCCGCATACGCTGGTCTGCGGGGATTTTTCCCCATAAAACGCACCGGGAGGTTTTTTCTGTGATTTCATCCATGCTTCTGATGGCCAACGTCCTGTTTTTCATGCTGCGCATTTCTCCCAGCGCCGGTTCCTTCCCCAAGCCACTCAGCGCCCAGGAAGAGCGCGAAGCCCTTGAAAGGATGGCACAGGGCGACCCCCTGGCGCGCAACAAGCTCATAGAGCACAACCTTCGCCTGGTGGCGCATGTCGTTAAGAAGGATGTAAGCAAAAGGAAGAAGCCGCCCTGTCCAGCACAGCCTCCCATTGCGCGCCGTGCTTTAAAATGATTGTCAATAGCACTTTTTCCTTTGTACTGCCGCGCCTGACAACGACGCGCTCTAGAAGCGCGGCGACCACTGCAGCGCAGATACCCCCTTGGAAGGAAAGCTCTGCTTCAACAGCAGCTTTGATCATCTCCAGCTTCTGCGTGGAAAGCCTGCTTTTTTCTTCCTCCTTACGCAGATATGCGCATCGCCCTGCCAGCTTTTTTGTCTGCTCGTTCAATCCGTTGTTGCGCTGCCTGAGCTCATCGTCGTCTATCACCCCCGCTATGCTCATATCCAGCAGGCGGTCTTTTTTTACGCGAATTGCAGCTAACTCCTCCTCCGTAAATTTGATTTGTCGCTCATACCCGTGCTCGTCGGGTACAGAACGAATGATATTGGCCACCGCTTCAGCGACAGCGCCTTTATCCTGAATCAAATCCTCAAAGATATATGCCATGACCTGATTCAGCTCGTCTGTGGACAGTTGTGGGGATGAGCAGGCCGCCCTGCCTCGGCTGCGGTATACCCGGCATTGCCAAGCCTCTTTTTCTCCCCCAGCACATTTCTGGACATGACGATGATAGCTGGCGCTATGCTCTTCACAAATAATCTTGCCGCTGTACGGATAG
>CAJMOV010000054.1 GCA_905215125.1 uncultured bacterium
TGGAAAGCTCGCCCAGCAGGGCTTCGGCGCGCGCTTTGGCCTCGGCTTCCGACTGTACGGAATTGTCGACAATCGTCTTGGACATGGTATCGCTGATGATTTTGGTCGATTCCGCCCCCGACTTGCCGCCGCCGCCCACACCGGCCACGCTGACCGCCTTGGATTCAAAGGGCTTGTCGGCGTCCTCTGTGTTGTGGCTGCGCACCGTCACCGCTTTGACCTGCCCGCTCAGCGTCACCTCGCGCCGCATGCGGTACAGGTTTTTGCCCGGCTCGACGGTCAGAACGCTGTCGGTATACTTTTTATAGCTGACAAAATGCACCTTGCCGGCGACAACATAAAACAGATAATTGAGCTTTTGCGCCAGCGACACGACAAAATCGTAATCGCTCTGGTTGTGCTGTTCGATGGGCGCCAGGGTCTCGCCCGTCGCTTCTACGACGGTGCCGTTGTACAGGGCGCTGTAATTTTTCAGAACGTCCGACACCGCTTCGGAGTATTTCCTGATGTCCTTCCTGCGCTGCGAACGGAAGCTGTTCATCATGAACTGCTTGCAGTCCATCGCCGTGACGATCAAGGACGTCGTCTCGCCCTGGAGGTCAAATTCGATGGACGAGATGTAACCGACAAAAACCGATTCTGCGTTGCCCGCTTCGCCATAGCCGAGAAAGACCTCCAGCTTGGCGCCCAAAACGATTTTGGACAGCGCCTCGTCCAGCTTGAGCTCGCCGTCTTCAAACCGGGAATACTGGCCGATGATTTCCGCCGTGCAGTCGCTGGCTTCCATCCCCGTCGCAAGCGTGACGCGGATATCGTGATAAATGAGCGAACGGCCCGACAGCTCGGCGTCGTTGATTTTGAAGTAAGCCACCGGTCGTTCAAAGCCGTTGTACTTTTTTTCCGCGTCGCTCAGCGTCATCGCCTTTCACCTCTCTTGCCGCGGCCTTTCCTGCTTATCGTCCCGGAAGCTGGCGGATCAGCCTGCCGCCTTCCTTGACCAGGCCCAGCAGCTTCTGCGTCGACATGCTCAGCTTTTCCGCCTTGTCGTCGACGGTGGACAGGATACTGACGGCGACCTCGGCGCCCAGCGGCGCGCCCTGGCTGGAAAAGTAATTAAAGGTGGTCTGGAACCTTGTGATAATGCCGGAATACATCATGTTTCCCCAGTAAAAAACAACGGGCACCTGTTTATGCGACGCTTCCAGCAGCGGCGTGTAGCAGCACAGCTGCTTGTTGAACAGGCTCAGATTGGTAAAATCCGTTTTGTTGATAAGCTCTGCCAGGGTGTCTTCGGCGGTATCGGTCAGGCTGCCGTCTATCAGGCTGCCAATCAGGCTTTTTGCCGCTGTAACCAGGGCCTTGAACTCGGCCCCCTCGGTTTTTGCGTTGTATTCCTCAACAATATTGAAGATCAGGGTCATGTCGACCTGCTGCTCGGTCATGCCCTTAGGGGTGATTTTTCCATCCATACTGGCCGTTTCGCTTGTCGATTCATTGGCGACGCCCTCGTCGCGCTTGACCGGCGTCGTAGCGCCGATTTTGATGCTCGACGGATTGAGAAGAACCTCAACAGGATCCTCAAAGTCCCATGTGCCGTCGTCCTTCTGCTTCTTGCCTATGAGAAAAGCGGCTTTGTCCACCGTGCCGAGCCTGCCGCCCAGCAAACCCATAAGAACACCCCCTTACAGCCCGAATTTTCTGCGCTCTGCCCGCAGGCGGCGCTCGACCCGCACCAAAATTTCCTCCGTCAAGCGGTTGTAGTTGATTTCATCCAGCACCTGCCCCGCGAGCCTTCTCTCCTGCTCGGGGCTCAGCTCGGCCGGCGCTGCAGCGGATGCGCCGTATGACGCAGGCGCTCCGGAGTCGGGCGGCGTCCCTGCGGACGCAGGACGCGGCGGGGCGGCCAGCTGTCTGCGCAGCACGTCCTCGCCGCTCTCCTCCTGCGCGCCGCCCTTCGCCGCAGGCGGCGGCACAGGGCTTCGGTAGACCATCCCAGCCGCGCCCTCAGGCCGCTCCGGGATACGCTCCGTTTCACCCGCTGTGTAAACCGGTCCGGCCGGTTGAGCAAATCGAATGATTTCAGCCGGCGCGGCCGGAATTTCGCCCGGCCGTCTCAACGGCGCACGGCGGATGACGCTCTCTGTAAAGCGCGATACGCGCCGCTCAGGCTGCGCGGCCTTCTGGCTGTCCGCTGCCGTGCCGGGATACTCCGTACGGCTGTATCCGCTGTGCAACAGCCCTGTGTCCGCCCCCAATGCTCTGCCGCCAGCTGTGACGGCCGGCGGCGCAAGCCGGAAAAATCCACCGGGCCGCCGCGCCGCCGCGCGATGGATGACAGCCCCAGCAAAACGGGATATGCGCTGTCCGGCGCTTTGGGACGCCGCGCCCTCAGGCTGCGCGGGGACATACGTCGTTTCTCCCGGCAGCCGAACTGACCCGGCTGAATGGGTAAACCGGATAACCTGGGCCGATCCTGAAGGGTTTTCGCCGGGCCGCCGGGCCGCCCGGTGGATAACAGCCCCAGCAAGCTGTGACGCGCGCCACGTCGTGCGGCGCTGTGGGACGTCAGCCTGGCCCGCTCTCCCTTCCGGCCAATCCGCCTGCGGAAACCGGACTGTTGAGGTCTGCCCCAGATGTCCCGCAAGATATCCTGTCAGGCCGTCTGCGCCGACACGGGAGGGCAGTCGTGTGTCGGACGCCCCTTCTGTATGAGAAAAGGAGGAAGGGCCTCCCTCTTCAGTCACGGGATCTGCCCACCCATCCGACGCCCTGTAACGGCTCCCGTCCTGTAACACCTGGACAAGCGTCTCTGTTTCCCGGGAAGTCTTTGCCGCCGCGGCTGTTGAGCCGATATGGCGTGCTGAAGCAGTCTGTATCCGATTCAGCCGGCCCCGATTTATCCCCTGCAAGGGGCGCAGGCATTGTAAATTCGCCCAGCCCGGCAGGGCGTTTGGGCCCGAAAACTGCCGAGCACCCGGCGTATAGGCGGATACAGGCGTTGCCGCCCCAAAGAGAGGCTGGGCAGCCGCGCCGATCAGCCAGGCCAGTCCGCTGACGGCCGCATGACCGACCGATAGCGGGCGGGACGCCGCCCTTTCTTCCGAAAGGGTTGAGACTGCAGGGTGAGCTCCGTCTCCCAGGGGCGCGAAAGCCATATGGCGCACCGCATCCCCTTGCGTTTGCGGAGCACGGTAAACCGTCTCAGCCCCCGGCGCTTGAACGGCAGCCCCTCGCTGCGGCGCACGCGCGCCCGGCAGGGGCGCGGCAAGCAGGGAAAGGCGACGCAGAAAGGCTTCCATTCCCTCGCCCGGCGCAAGGCCGGCGCGCCCCACCATATCGTCAAAGGCATCCTCAGCAATGCGGCGGCTTTCCCCAGCCTGAAGCAGGGAATCGATGCCGCGCGGAAGCAAACCGTCATGCGGCATCGCAGTGTCATACCGTTTTCTTGCCTTTTGCAGGGCCGCGGTATCATATGGGGCCGCAAAGCGGCCTAGCCGTTGGCGTCCCTTTGGGGCGGGGCGCGCAGGCCAGTGCCAATCATGAATGTGCGAACCGTCCCCGCGGTGCAGCTCATACGGCTGGCGATACAGCGGCAGCAGCGCCTGGCCCGCCGCCTTGTGGAGGGGCCGGCCCGCGCTATCCGGCATGCCGCGGTATATCATGCGCACGCCGCCCGGCGCGGCTGCTTCACGCCATAGGGTGCGTCGGGCCCACTGCCCGCTTGCCAGCAAACGGATGCCGCCGCTTTGCCTTCTCGCCCAGTCTGCTGTATAGGCCGTGCTCTCCGTCAACCCCTGAAGCCAGCGGCCGCCCATTGGCCGGGTGATATCCGGATTCCATTGATTTTGCGTCTGCTGTTCCCGTCTTCTCAGCCCCGGCCCGCCGCTGAACCGCGCTGCGACCGGGCTTTGCCCAATCGTCCTCGCGGGGAAGGAATACCGTCCGGCCTTTTCCGCGCCCGGCGCGCCCGCGTCATCTTTCCTGCCCGCATCATCAGCCGGCACCGTCAGATATTGCAGGGCTGCAGACGCCAAAGCAGGCGGAAGAATCACAGCCGCGCCGTCCTTTTCCCCGTTTTCTCCTGCCGGGCCGGCGGCCGGCGGCCGGACGGATCCGCTGATCCCCTCCCGCCGCCGTTGCCGCTCAAAGGGCGCGCTTTGTCCATCCGTTTGCGGCGGGACGGCGCCGCGACGCTCATCCGAGGCTGCTCGGCGTATGCTGCTGTCGTTCCAATCGGCATCCTCCTTGCGCCACGGCTCAGCCGGCGGCCGAGCCCGGGCAGACCGCTCATTTTCTTCCCGTCTGGAAGCAATCTTTTCCGCCGATACATCCTGCCCGGCGTCCTGAGCCCGACGCCTGCCCCGCTTCTTTTCTTTTTTCGGCCTGGCGGACGCCGAAGGCTCGGCCTGCCCGGCATTTTCCTGCGGCATCCCGCCTGTTTCCGGCTCAGATGGCAAGCGCCGTGCAATAAGCGGCTCTTCCCGCGCCCAACTCGCGCCCGGACGGGCCATTTCCCCCGGCTCGGGGGCTGCTGCCGCGCGGGCCTCCGTCCCCAACACCGGACGCTGCGAGGGGCTTTGTACAGACGCCGCGAGCTCGCGTTTTATGGATGTCCCGGCGTCGGTCCGGATGCTTTTGTACAGCGGGACGGCGGGCTTTACCGGGCTATTTTCGTTTTTTTTTACTTCCCGCTCCAGGCTGTCAAGCGCGCGGCGCAGCTCGCCGTCCTTCAGCAGGCTGCCGCGGATGGCGCGCTCGATTTCACGCGCCTGCGTGCGGACGGCGCCATGGGTCTGCGCCAGCACCTGCTTGAGCTGGGCGGTCAGCTGCGTTTCCAGCGCCGTATGCGCGCGCAGGAAGGTATTGCTCTGATCATAATAAGCCCGCAGCTGCATGAGCAGGTTGACGACGACAGGGGGCTGCACCCCGGCTTCCGCGCCCTCCTGCCCCTGGGCGGGCAAGATATATGTCAGCGATTCCAGCCGCAGGACCGGGGGCTGCGCCGCCTTTGCCAAAATAGCGCTGCAAAAGCCGGCGTTGTCGCCGGGCAGGGCAAAACCGGCAGTACCCAGCTCGATACCGCCGGTCGCCGTCCTGAATACAGCGTTGGCCATGGTTGACTCCTCCCCGGGCGGGCTCCCGTTCACAGCAGCGACGGGACCGGAATGTTTTTCAGCCCGTTGTGGGTGATGGTAAAGGTTTCAATCAGCGGCGCTGAACGCGATGCGTCCAGGTCGCTCAGCTCCCATTCAATGACGCCCTGGGACACAAAGGAGTAAATGGCCTTGATGTCCTGGCTTTCGTCCAGCACCAGGATGGTGCCCAGCGCCTTTTTCGCTTCAATGGCCTGACTGCCGATATACCCGGACAGCAGGCCCGTGATGCTCAGCCTGCGCATCTGGTATCCGCGTTTAAAGGTCAGGCGGTGCGGCTCGCTCTGCGGCTTGGGCAGCAGGATGGGATAATCGTTGCGCCCGCCCTCGCTGACAAAGCCGACAGACCGCTGGCTGCTGATGCCCGACACGCTTTGGAAGCCGAGCGTCGTCACATTGAACATGACGATAAAGCGCACGCCGACAATGGGGTCGTAGTGCGAGCTGCGCGACACGAAAAAGGGCAGCTTCATATCGTCACTCCTCTAAAAAACGTCAAAGATGTTCTTGCCCTGCGTTTCCTGGTTCATACGGCTGTTGATCTGCGAGACCTCGCGGCAGAAGCGCAGGCGCTCGCGATGCTCCATCGCCATAATTTCCTCATATCCCCAGTGCAGATAATATCCTAAAAAGGCTATCTCCTCGTAAATACGGTCAAGGGGATAGCGTTTGACTACTCCCCCAGAGGGGGGACCTCGATTTTGAATTTTTCTCCGCAGGAGGGACAGGTTACCTCCACCTTGACCGGCTCGACGGCGTTAATTTGCTGGTAAAGGTTCTGCAAATACGCCATGTCGGACGACGGTAGCCTTTCGATCAGCCGGTTGTCAATGGCGGGCAGGGTACCCAGCCGCGTAATGACGCGGGTCATAAGCACAATGCTGAGGTACGCGGGATTCTGCTGCACGCGGGGGTCCTTCAGGGGCAGGATTTCATCGGCCGCCGTGGCGAAGCGCATAGCGCCCTCCCGGTGCAGCGTGCCGTTTTCGTCCAGATACCCGCGCGGCAGGGTAAAGGGGTATTCCGTCTGATATGCCATAGGGGTTCCTCCCATTTTCATCCGGGGTTATTTTCGCCCTGCCGCGCCCCCAAAAGCAGGGGCACGGCGGACGTCAAAAGCTATCAGTCTGTTCTGGTCAGGCCCTCGTGGGCCAGCTCGATGGTTTCAACCGCCACCTCAGAGGATGTGCCATTGAAATCGGGCGCGGTGTATTTGACCGGCCAGGCGTTGATACAGCGCCAGGACGCAGCGGGCGAGCCCTCTTCGTCCAGCGCAGTCAGGGTGACGGTCTTTTTCTCAATGGTACCCTCGGTGATGTCGATAAGCCAGTCATACAAAACCATTGTTTCAGACGAGCCCCATTTGAGGGTGATGTTGCCGTATTTGATGAGTCCGGGCAGCTTGGTCGGGGTGATGGCCGGGTCGTCGCCCGCGCGGTATTCCACAACGTCCATTGTGGCGTCAAAGCCGCTGACCTCGCTGAAGCTGCCGGCATCCAGCCCGTCGATCTCCAGGCGGAACCTAAAATTTCTATATGGAAGCACTGTGATATCTCACTCCTTATCTGTTAATGGCGGCGGGACTTATTCGCCCGTCTTCTGCGTCAGGCGGAAGATGACAAACTCGGCCGGCTTGACGGGTGCGACGCCGATCACGCAGATGAGCCGGCCGTTGTCGATGTCGTCCTGCGTCATGGTGGCGCTGCCGATGTTGACAAAGAAGGCGTCGGCCGCCGTGCTGCCGGCCAGCGCGCCGCTCTTCCACACGCCCTCAAGGAAGACTTCGATGGTGCGGCGTACGCGGATCCACAAAAGCTCGTCGTTGGGTTCAAAGACGACCCAATTGGTGTTGGCCTTGATGGATCCCTCCAGGAAAATGAACAGGCGGCGCACGTTGACGTACTTCCACAGGGGCTTGGAGCTTGCGGTGCGGGCGCCCCAGATGCGGATGCCCTGGCCCGGGAAGCGGCGGATTAAATTGACGCCGTTGGGGTTGAGCATATCCTGCTCAGCGTTGTTATAGGTGACCGACAGGCCGGTACAGCCTGCGACCGTCTCGTTGGCCGGGGCCTTATGTACGCCGCGGGTATTGTCGCTGCGGGCGAAGATGCCCAGCACCGAGCCGGAGGGCGGGATAAAGGTATTTCGCTTGTCCAGCGGGTCGTAAACCTCCAGCCAGGGGTGATACATGGCGCAGTAGTCGCTGTCGACAATATTGCGGTGATCCATGATTTCGCTGACGCTCTTGGCGTCCTTGGGCATGTCGAGCACGGCGAAGCGGCTGCCTAGGCTCTCGCAGTGGGCGACGAGGGAAAGCTGGACGTTGGGGGCCGTGATGCCGGGCACCGCCATAAGCGAAACATCGCTGTTGTCCAAGAAGGCCTGGATGCCGGTGCGCGAGCCGGGGCCCTTGTCGACGCCGATGAAGTCACCGTCGCTCAGGGAAGCGGCCGTGCCGTTTGCACCGCCCGCCAGCTGCAGCCTGACGACATCCTTATCGCATCCGGCCGCCTGGCGGACCAGATCGATGGGCGCGACAGCCTCGTCGTTGTGGGCGGCGGCGACGTCGACCAGCTCTGACTTGGCCATCAACTTTTCAATAAAGTTGGGGGTGATAATATTAAAGGAAACATTGTCGTAGGTCTCGACAGCATCCTCGCATTTGACCTCGACAGTCATTTCGCAGGTGCGCACCGTCGTCTTGGGCAGCAGTGCCTTGTCGACAACGCCGGCGCTTTCAAAGGGCTTTTGCAGCGTGACGTTGTTGCCCTCCACCGCGGCAATGACGCCGTATTCCCGCGCCTCGCCGCTTTCCAGCACGACGACGTCGCCGACGTTGAAGTCAGCCGCGTTTTTAAAGACGTACTTGCCCTCGCCTTCATCGGCGTAAATCTGGGTCTTGGCCTTACTGGCCGGGGAAATGGCTACGACAATTTTGTTGCCCCACGCGCCGGGGCTTTTCGCCTGCAGGGACAGGCTGCCGCATTTAAGGGCGGCGATAGCGGCGTCAGGCGGCGCGACGCGCATGACAAAGGCGCGGGCGCCCCCATTGGCAAAAAAGTGGCTGACCGCATGGGCCAGGTAGCGGTATTCGCCGAACTCGCTCTGCTGCAAATACCCGCCAAATTTGCGGGTGAAATCCGAGGCGCTGGACACAAAGACCGGCGCGCCGCTGACCGGCCCCCTTTCGGCCAGGCCGACAAAGCCGGCCGTGCTTGTGCCGACGCCCTGCATAGGCGCAGGACCGCTGTCAAATTCCTCTACATAAACACCGGGAGATAAATATTCCGCCATACATCTTCGATCCCCAAAGCGCGGAAGCCGGCAGCTGCCGCGTCAGGAATCCTTTCAACTCCTTTCTTATACTCAAGCTTTGCTGTGCAATACCGTGAAAAGGGAGCCGCTCCCTTGGGATACCGTTCTATTGCTCGTCCTGCCGGCCTTCATCCGGCTGTGCATGGGAGAGAGCGTCCTCGCTGCCCGCTGTGCCGGGTAGCGTCTCCGGCATGCCTTCGCCGCGCATCATCTCCCACTTCCTTTTGATATACAGCTGATAGTCGTCGCTTTTTGTATGTTGCCTGGCCCGTTCCGTTATTTTTGCAAATTTCTTTTTAAAATCCATCTGCCTCTGCTCTTTTTTCGCAGCCAGGACTGCCGCCGCCGTCGCCGCGCTGTGGATGCTGCTGCGATCCGACCGCGCGCCATGCTCCAGCGCGTTAAGCTGGCGTACCCTATCCCGCTCGCGGTCGACGCGCTGAAACGGGGCGACCCTGTCCATCGTGGTTTCTCCCCCTTCGCGGGCCGACATGCTGCCAAAGCGGCGCATCACCGTTTTAGTGCTGCGCGCCGCTTCACAGCGCATTTCCATCGCTCCAGTGGAAAAGCTGCCGTCGTTGCTGCGGAAGCGATCCTTATCATGCAGGGTGCGCACCCGCGCCCGGTTTTCCAGCACCTCGCGCCCCTGCTCGTCGTTTTCATGCCGGACAAAGCTGAACACCATGTCCTTCTTCTTTTCATCGTAACCAATTTCCGCTTTGCCCGTTGTCAGCTGTACCTGCCCGGCCAGCCTGGGCAGCTCGTCGCGCCTGGCGCAGCAGGACGGTTTGACGCTGCTAATACGACTGTCCTCAGAAGGCGCCGGCTTAAAGCGGATGCTCTCCGCCGTTTCAGTGTTGAGATCCTCGATGTACCTTCCTGTCGCTTCGTTGCCGCGCGCAGAAAGCGTCTCGTGGTCGCCCGCCGCTTTGGCCCATTTGCGCCGGCTGCCCGGCTTGTCTTTCCTTGCGGCTTCGGTCTCAAGCATCCCCGTTCCTCCCGCAGGTCGTTCCGCAATTTCAGCTGCCAAATGTCAGGTATTGTCGATTTATATATAGCCATACTACTATAAATGTTAAAAATTTTCAAGCTTAGAAATCATTGCTTATGTATTTCGGCCCCTCCGTTTCCCTTTCCTGGAAGGCTGCTTATATTATACCCACAACGACAAATTGCGTCAATATAGCACCCACCAATAATATGTTTTTGGGTATGAATAATATGCTTTTGCCATAGCCCTTTCAAGCGTCTCCGGACAGGACCCGGTTTGCTCCACCGTCTGTCAAATACTGTCGGCTATTGCTATCCTATATTACCATATTTATGAAAAATTTACAAGGTTTATTATTTATT
>CAJMOV010000055.1 GCA_905215125.1 uncultured bacterium
ATCTGCGAATAGTCGGCGTCGACGTAGACCCAGCCCTCCCGCGGGACAAAGCAGCGGCGGATCTCGCCGCCCAGCTCGCTGCGGATGGGGATGTTCTGCAAATTGCGATCGGTCGAGCTCAAACGCCCGGTGTTGGTCACCGTCTGCTGAAAGGTGGTGTGCACCCGCCCGTCGGGGGCCATGACCTTCAACAGCCCTTCGACATAGGTGCTTTTCAGCTTGGTCAGCTTGCGGTATTCCAGCAGGCAATCAATAATGGGATGCTTGCCGCGCAGCTTTTCCAGTACCTCCACATCGGTGGAATAGCCGGTTTTGGTCTTTTTGACGGCTTTAAGGCCCAGCTTCTCAAACAGGATGCTGCCCAGCTGCTTGGTCGAGCCGATGTTGAAGGGCTCGCCGGCGTACTCATGGATACGTTTTTCCAGTTCCTCGATCCCTCCCTGCAGAACGGCGCCAAAGGCGGTCAGGCGGCTGCGATCGACAATCATACCCTCATGCTCCATGCGGGCCAGGATGGGGGAAAGGGGCAGCTCAATGTCCTGCAAAAGCCCTTCCATGCCCAGCTCGTGCAAATGGGGCTTCTGCACGTCATAAAGCGCCCGCAGGGCGCGGACGTGGGCGTGCAGGGCGTCCAGCGCCGGAGCGGGATCGGACAGGGGGGAGAAGGCGTCGCCGCCGGTAAAGACAGAAGCGGGCGGCAATTCCAGCTGCAGCTCAGCCAAGGCCAGCCGTTCCAGGGTATAGCCGCCGGCATTGGGGTCGAGCAGGTAGCCGGCGAGACAGGTATCGAATACGACGCCGCCGGCGTCGATGCCCTCGTCCAGCGCATGGGAGAAAAGCCCCTTCCAGTCGTGGACGATTTTTGGGGTCTCTGCCGCGAGCAGGGCGCGCAGGTATTGGTCATACCCCGCCATGCCGCTGCGGAAGGAAAGGGCGCATGTCCCGCCGCACAGCGCCGCGGCGCCGGAAAGGCCCGGCATGGCCAGCACGGCGACCGGCTCGCCCGCAGTCCGCCAGTCCTCCAGCAATGCAAGCCCGCGGGTGCTGTCTGTCAGCGTTTCGACAGCACAGTCGGGCAAAGTGGCTGTGGGCGCGCTGGATGCGTGGCTCAGCCCCAGTTTGTCAATGAGCTTCTGAAACTCCAGCCGAACCAAAAGCCCGTATAGCCTTTGCTCGTCGGATGGGCGGCGGATGGCGTCCTGCGGATGGAAGGTCAAGGGCGCGTCGCACCGGATGGTGGCAAGATCATAGGAAAGCTCAGCCATGTCGCGGCCCTCAGTCAGTTTGCGCCGCACTGCCGGCTTGAGATCCAGGCCGTCCAGATCGCGGTAGATGCCCTCCAGCGAGCCGGCAAGGCGCAGAAGCTCGCCCGCCGTCTTTTCGCCGATACCGGGCACGCCGGGAATATTGTCGGAGGAATCCCCCATCAGCGCCTTGAGGTCGATGATGCGCTTAGGCTCGAAGCCGTATTCCTCATAAAAGCTGTCGGGGGTCATTTCGCGCGTCGTCGTCTGCCCCATGCGGGTGGACACCAGCTTGACGCGCACACTGCCGCTGATCAGCTGCAGGCTGTCACGGTCGCCGGTCACGACGACGGTGTCCCAGCCCTCCGCCGTGTCGATGGCGGCGATGGTGCCGATGAGATCGTCGGCCTCCCACCCGGCAAGCTCGTAGCGGGGGATGCTCATGGCGTCCAGCACGTCCTTGAGGATGGGCATCTGGGCGGCCAGCTCGTCGGGCATGCCCTTGCGCTGGGCCTTATAGCCCTCGTATTTCTCATGCCGGAAGGTCGGCTCCCTGCGATCAAAGGCGACGCACAGCCCGTCGGGATCTTCGTCGGCCAGCAATTTGAGCAAGATGTTGATAAAGCCGAAAACAGCGCCCGTCGGCGTGCCGTCGCGGGTCGTCAGCGCCTTGACGCCGTAAAAGGCGCGGTTTATCAGGCTGTTGCCGTCAATGACCATCAGTTTCATGGCTTGTCCCTCCTGGGTTTACATTATGGACCTGTCTTTATTATAGTATGTCCACGCGAGGTTGAAAAGAGAAAGGCGGGGAAATGTCCGCACGCCCGCGTAATCCGGGAAAAGGGAGGGGCAAAGGGCTAAGACGATCCCATTGGGAGCTGTACGGGCTGCATATCCGCTGGCTGGAGAAAATTTTTTGCATATTTGCGCAGAATTCTGCCTTTTTCCGTCGGATTTCTCTGTACGGGGGGTGGAAAACACAATTTTCATCTTATCTTATCACATTTGCAACAGGCCATCAAGAAGAATGGGTAAAAAAAGGCTTGACAAGCGGCCGCCGGCTATATATAATATAAAAGCACGTTGCGGTGTTGTGTAATGGTAGCACGACTGACTCTGGATCAGTTTGTCAGGGTTCAAATCCTTGCACCGCAGCCATATGGGACATCCAAGGGGATGTCCCTTTTTGCATCGGAAAGGAGAATACGCCATGTCCTTTGATGTCCTGCTGGAAAAGGCCCGCGCCGCGGTAAGACCACGCGCACTGGGCAGAAGCAGCGAGGCCGGGGCTGTCGCAGCCGCCGTTGAAACGGCAGGCGGCAGCGTTTACACCGGCGTCAACATCGACACCCCCTGCTCGATGGGCTTCTGCGCCGAGCACGCGGCCATTGCCGCCATGGTGACGGCGGGGGAAAGCCGCATCGTGCGCCTGGTTGCCGTACACCATTCGGGCCGCATCGTCCCGCCCTGCGGGCGCTGCCGCGAGTTTGTCTGTCAGATTGACGAGGGCAATATCGGCTGCCAGGTCATGCTGGAAGGCGGCAGGGTTGTCGCCATGGAAGACCTGCTGCCTGACCGCTGGCTGGGCTGAGGTCACCGCCAGTCCTGCGGGTCGATGACGATAGTTCCCCTTGCTAGCGCTTGCGGGCGGTAGAGGGGGATGAGCTCGCGGGCGCAAAGACCCTCCGGCCGGTCGGTCAGACCGGCCAGGAAGGCCAGACGGCCCAGTATGGGCTGCGGCGAGGGATAGGAATGACGCAGCGTCCCCATATCAAGATGCCTTTCCCGCTTGGCAAGCCGCCGCCCGTCAGGGGCGACAAGCAGGGGGACATGGCCGTAGAGGGGCGGCGTCTGCCCCAAAAGCCGGTGCAAATAAAGCTGCCGCGGCGTTGAAGAAAGCAAATCCCGGCCGCGGATGACTTCGGTGACCCCCATTTCCCCGTCGTCGACAACGACGGCCAGCTGATAGGCAAAAACGCCGTCGCTCCGGCGGATGACGATGTCCCCGCACTCCCGTGCCAGGTTTTGCGCCGCTGGCCCGCAAATGATGTCGTCAAAGGCCACGGCTTCGTCGGGCAGGTGCAGGCGCAGCGCAGGCGCTCGCTTTTGTGAAAGCTCGGCGCGTTCGGACGGCGCCAGACGGCGGCACCGGCCGTTGTACAGTGCCGAACCGTCAGAAGCGTGGGGGGCCTGGGCAGCGTGCAGCTCGGCCCGCGTGCAGTAGCAGGGGTAGACCTCGCCCGTATTTTGCAGACGTTCCAGCGCGCGGGCGTAGGCGTCAAAGCGCCGGCTTTGCAGGCAGGGGCCTCCAGGGGCCTCCAGTCCCCCTTCATCCCAATCCAGGCCCAGCCAGCGCAGGTCGTCCTCCAGCAGCCGGGCGTATTCCATGCGGGAACGGCCGGGGTCAAGGTCTTCAATGCGCAGCAGCATGCGGCCCCCCTGTGCCCGGCAGGAAAGCCACGCCATCAGCGCGCAGAAGACGTTACCCAGATGCATCCGCCCGCTCGGGCTGGGCGCAAACCGCCCGCGCATGACCGCCTGCATGGCGCAATCCCCCCTTCACAAGAACCATAAAGCGTTTGAATGATCAATAAAAGACGGGCCATCGGCAGCTGCCGGCAGCCCGTCTTTGGTTTTACTGCGGATTAATGCTCACAGCCGCAGCCGCAATCACAGCTGCCGTCCTCGTCGTCCTCCTCCAGCAGGGAGAGGTCAAACTCCAGTTCTTCGCCGCAAGCCGGGCATTTCATGCCGCCCTCCTCCAGCACATCTTCATCAACGCAGATTTCCTCGCCGCAGGTCGGGCAGGCCAGCTGATAAAAAACCTCGTCGTCCTCATCCTCGTCGCAATCGCAGTCACAGCCGCAATCGCAGTCATCCCCGACGATTTCGCAGATGTCGTCGACGGTTTCGTCCAGCGCTTCCAGCTCTTCGTCGATGTCGTCAATAGCGTCTTCAATCAGCTCAATTTCCTCCGCCATGTCGGCGGCGTCGCTTTCGAGATCGGAAACGGCCAGGGCCATTTCATTCATCGTGTCGATAATAGCGGCAAAGAGCTTGCCGTTGTCTGAGCTTTCGTCGATCTTCAGCCCGTCGAGCAGACCTTTCAGATAAGCGGTTTTTTCGGTGATGGTCATAGCTGCTCCTCCTTATTCTTTGCTGCGCTCAAGATATTCACCCGTGCGGGTGTCGATGCGGATCTTTTCGCCGACATTGATGAACAGGGGTACGCGAACCTCGGCCCCTGTTTCGACCGTCGCCGGCTTGGTGACGTTGGTGGCCGTGTCGCCGCGCACGCCCGGCTCGGTCTCGGTGACCTCCAGGTCGACAAACAGGGGCGGCTCAAGCCCAAAGACATTGCCCTTATAGGACAGGACCTTGACAACCATGTTTTCCTTGACAAAGCGGAAGGCGTCGCTCAGCTTGTCGGCGTTGAGCGGCAGCTGCTCATAGGTTTCCGTGTCCATGAAGTAGTACAGCTCGCCGTCGTTGTACAGGTACTGCATTTCGCGGCGCTCAACGTATGCGTTCTCGAATTTATCGGTGGGATTGAACGTGCGCTCGATGACGGCGCCCGTGATGACGTTTTTCAGCTTGGTGCGGACGAACGCAGCGCCCTTGCCCGGCTTGACGTGCTGGAACTCGACAATCTGCAAAACCTGTCCGTCCATTTCAAACGTTACGCCGTTTCTAAAATCTCCTGCCGTTACCATGAAGATGACCTCCGATCATAATTTAACAGACCTATCATACCGTAAAAACGGGGATATTGCAAGCAAAATCGCCATTTGCGGGGAATTTACAGCACCAGCAGGTCCTTGGGCATCTTCGTCAGGTTGACCTTGCCCTCCGGCGACAGGTAGAGCATGTCTTCAATGCGCACGCCAAAACGGCCCGGCAGGTAAATACCCGGCTCCATGGTGATGATATTGCCCTGCTTGAACGCAGCTTCGCTGGTGCGTCCGGCGCGCGGGTTTTCGTGGATGAGCAGGCCCAGGCTGTGACCCAGCCCATGGCCGAAGTACTGGCCGTAGCCCGCCTTTTCAATGACGGCGGCCGCCGCGTTGTGCACGTCCTTGCCGATAGCGCCCACCTCCAGCGCCTCGATGCCGCGCTTCTGCGCCTCTAAAACGATATTATAGACGGCGCGCATCTCGTCGGATACCTCGCCGACGGCGACGGTGCGGGTCATGTCGGAGCCGTAGCCGTTGACCTTGGCGCCGAAGTCGATGACAATAAAGTCGCCCTTCTTGACAACAGTGTTGTCGGGCACGCCGTGGGGCATGGCGCCCTTGGGGCCGGCCAGGAAGATGGTGGAGAAGGACACGCCACTTGAGCCGTACTTGCTCATGCGGTATTCCAGCTCTGCGACCATTTCCATTTCAGTGACGCCCGGCTTGATGAGACCGTACAGCTCGTCCAACGCCTTTTCGGCGATGCGCTGGGCCTGGACGATATACTCGACCTCCTCCGGCTCTTTGACCTCGCGCAGCACCTCAAAGGCGTTTTCCACCGGCTTGAGCGCGCAGGAAAGCGCGCCCAGATACTTCTGGTACTCGGCGTAGGACATAAAGCGATCCTCAAAGCCCATCAGCTTGACGCCCTTTTCGCGCACGATTTTTTCGGCGCAGGCGGGGTAGCTCTCCTCCGGCTGGATGACGTGATAGCCCAGCGGGGCGACGCGCTTGTTGGCGTCCTCAGTATAGCGGGAATCGGTGAACAGAAAGCCCTCGCTGTCCGCCGTGATGAGCACCAGGCCCTCCAGGCCCGGCATGGCGGTGGCGTAGACCAGGCTGCTGCCCCCGGTCAGGATGACGGCGTCCAGCTTCCTTTCGCGCAGCATGGCGGCGATCTTTTCCAATCTTGACATGTTCTTTTTGCTCCTTTCGGTACAGAAGGTTATTGACAAGCGTTTTGATACAGCATTTTCATGGTTAAAGCGTCCTCAGCCTGCGTTCCGGCTGATTCGCAGATGATATGGGGGCACAGCCTCCGTTCGGCCAAAAGCCTGCCCAGGGGGGCGAAATCGGGGCCGTATTCGGTGTCGGCAAAGGTCAGGTGCTTGACCTCTCCCCCTTTGGAGTATTCGATTTTGCTGAAATGGGCGTGAAAGCGCGCAGCGCGGCCGGCGCCAAGCCCGCTGTGCAGCGCGTCGAGCACGGCGGCGAAGTCCTCCCGCGTGGAAACGCCCCCCATCGTGCGGGCGTTGAGATGCCCGAAGTCGATGCAGGGCAGCAGGCGCTCGTCGCTTTGGCAGATGAGGATAACCTCATCCAAATCGCCCAGGACGTTGACCTTGCCCATTGTTTCTATGCAAAGGGTGACGCCGCCGAGCTTTTCCTCCTCCATGTGGGCAAGGGCCCGCGCAAGGCCCGAAATGGTGTTGGCGAGCGCCTGCCGGCGCGTCTGCCCCGTCAGTCCGCCGCAGTGGACGACGACGCGGCCGCCCCCCATCCAGTCGGCCGCCCGGGCCGAGGACAAAATATAGCCGACGTTTTTGCTCTGCCGCTCCTCCTCAGGGCTGGACAGATTGATAAAGTAAGGGGAATGGACCGAGAGCGCAATGCCCGCTTCGCGCGCCCGCGCGCCCAGGGCGCGGGCCGTTTCCTCACCGATATTTACGCCGCGGCCGCACTGATATTCATAACAGTCCAGCCCCATGCCGCGCAGAAAGCGCGGCGCGTCCAGGCTGGATCTATATTGCTTGGAAAAACTGTCGCTGTTGCCCGCAGGGCCGAAAAGTGCCGTCATGCTTCGCTCCTTGCCTGTAAAAAGGGCCTTTCAAAAAACCTGCGCAGCCCAAAATACCATAGATATGTGTCGGTTGATTCTACCCGTATGGCCCGAATACCCAGGCGGCGCGCCCCGAAGATATCGGTGAAAATCTGATCCCCCACCATAGCCGTTTCCCGCGGCGACGCGCCTGTGACGGCAAGGGCGCTTAGAAACCCCGCTTTGCGCGGCTTGTGCGCCAGGTGGATGGCGCCGCAGCCCAGCATGTCGCCAAAGCGGCGCACCCGCTCAGGGTGCTTGTTGTTGGACAGGATGAACAGGGTGATTCCCTGCGCGCGCAGCCCTTCAGCCCAGGCGACGACGGGCGGCGGCGGAATGGGATCGCGCGTCTGCGCGATTGTGCCGTCGATATCGAGCAGCAGGCAGCGCACGCCGTCGGCGGCCAAAGCCTCCGCTGTGATATCCAGAGGGGAAGGGTAAACGCGATGAGGATGAAAAAGCATAATCCCTGCCTTTGCCCGGTCTAAGCATACCCGCCGGGTCATAAAAATGAATGATCGCTTTCCACACAAAACGGAAACGGGGCCGCACAGCGGCCGCTTGCATACGCATATTTTACCATACAAGGCGGAGAGAAGACAAGGGGGAGTGGGCGAAATGCCAGAAAAGCTGAGGACCTTTCTCGTCACAACGGCCGAGGATCAGAAAAACGCCGCCGCCCTGCGCGTGCCGTCGGCTTACCTGTTTTACTGCATCGGCGAAGGGGGCGTTTTACAGCGCAGGGGCCTGCCCGCCTCGGCGCGCGGGGGCGTCATGGGTATTTTTGACGACGGCGGCACCGACTGGGAAAGTATTGATTACCCCCGTCTTGCGCGCGATATCGTCGCAGAGTGCGGCCGCAGAAGCTACGGCGGCGTACTGATGGATTTTCAAGAAAACGCGGGCGCGCTGGAGGCGGTGCGTCGCATCGCCCCCGCGCTGACGGCCAAGCGCCTCGTCCATTTTGTTCCCCTCGGGCTGTCGAGCGCGACCGAGCACGGCAAAATCATTTTGCCCTCCGCCGTCAGCGGCGGGTCTTATCTCGATATGCTGCAGCGCTTTACCGTGCGTTATCCGCCCGAGCGGCTGTGCCTTGAGCTGGTGCGCGTCTGTGCCGACTTTGTCATGCCGTCTTATTCCTCGGAAGGGCGAAGCCTGACAGCCGCCGAGTTCCGCGACATCCTGGAGCGCGTCGGCCCGCAAAGCTATTTTTCCGCCGATCTGTGCGCAAAATACTTCACCTATCACAGTGGGGACGGGCAAACCCACTTTTTGCTGTACGACGACCCGGCGACGGCGGCCAAAAAAATTGAAGCGGCGGCGCGTCTGGGGTTTTTCGCGGCCTTTTTGCTGTACCGCGACTGGGGCGCGGCGGCAGCCGATATCGCAAACGATATCCGGGACAATACGCAGGCATAAGCAGGCGGCGGAGACGTTGCTGCGTTGTACCTTTTTGATTTCGTCAATTAAAACCGGGCCGGCCGAACGCCGGGCGGCAGCCCTCCTGTCGTCCGGCGCTTTGTTTTGCGGAAAAGCCGGATAAGCGCTGTAAAAATACAGAAAGCCATGCAAAAAAGCATGCGAAAAGGCTCCTGTCTCTTGTCTTTTATCCGCCGCCCCTGTATAATATAGGTGAAATCGAAAGGAATTGTAGGTCTGGCGTATGAAAAAGGCGGACAAAGGCCATTTACCGTCTCATAATTGGAAAAGATTAAACAGCATGTGGGGCGGCAGTGCATGGGTCAGTCAGCGCAGAGTGATCGTCATTCTGATTGCGCTGGTTGTTGTCGTGTCCTGTGCGGCTGTCACCAACGGACAGGGCCTGAAGCAGGCGATTGACACCCGTACCCGCGATTATGTCGGCGACGTCAGCTTTCAGCTTGCGCAGGACATCGATTACCGGCTGGTCAAAATCAGCCAGGATCTTGAGGTGCTGGCCGACAGCATTATACAGCTGGACGGCGTTGATGAGCAATTAAAATTCCTAAAACGAAAAGCCCCCCTGATGGGCTTCACAGAACTGTTTCTGGTCGATATCAACGGCAACGCATGGTATACAGACGGCACGACGGGCAGCATTGCGGATGAGGAGGCCTATGTCCGCGCCGCCGCCGGGGAAAGCGGCATATCGCTGCTGGGCGGGCAGAGCATCCTGTATGCCCAGCCCATGGTGTTTGACGGGCAGGTGCGCGGCATCCTCGCCGGCATCCGCGATAAAGAAAACATGCAGAGGCTAGTACAGCTGGACAGCTTTGACGGGCAGGGCCTATCCTGCCTGATTGACACTGCGGGAAACGTCATTATTTCCCCGACCAAGCTGGAGAGCTATCTCGTTCTGGACGATCTGTTTGTCGAAGGCGAAGATCCCGAGCTAGTCCGCGACATTGAGCGCATGCAGCGGGATTTGCGTGAAAACCGCAGCGGTACGATTTTTTTCACAACGCCCACAAGCGACCGCGTCGTGATGTGCTATACCCCCTTGGCTTCTTACGACTGGGTGCTGCTGACGCTGACCGACGCTGGTATTCTGTCGGCCGAGGTCGATCGGTATAACCTGCGCAACGGCGTCATCACAGCGGCGACAATTGTGCTTTTTCTTGCGACCATTGTCATTATCCTGTATATCCAGCGCAGCGGCAGCCGCCAGTTGCTGCATGTCGCCTACGTCGACCCCATTACAGGAGGCATGAATAACCCGCGCTTTCAGATGGAATGCCGCAGCCTTGTCCAGAAGGCGCCGGCGGGCAGCTATACGCTGG
>CAJMOV010000056.1 GCA_905215125.1 uncultured bacterium
ACATTTTGCTTTCGCTGGTCTGCATGAACTGGCGCAGCTTGTCTTCAAAGCTGCTGTCGTCCGATTTTTGCAGTGTGCTGCGCACCGGAGGAGGCGGCGCGGCATGGACCGGCTGTTCAGCCATGGCTTTTTTTACCGACAAATTGATTCTGCCCAGCTGATCAATGCCGATCAGCTTGACGGAAACGCTTTGCCCTTCAGACAGATAATTCTTGATGTCGTCGACGTAAGCGTTGGCGACTTCAGAAATATGTACCATTCCCGACTTTCCGCCGGGAAGTGAAACAAACGCGCCAAACTTTGTAATGCCGGTGACCTTACCCTCGTAAATCGAGCCCACCTGTAAGTCCATGTACCTGTGTCTTCCTCCTGAATCTTATTTGCTGGAAACGTCAACAAAAACACGCTCGCCGGGCGAAACGTACCCCAGCTTATCTCTCGCCAGACGCGCGACGTATTCATCGTTATCCTCGCTTGTCAGCAAGGCTTCTATCTCGGCATTGCGGAGACTTTGCTCTTCCACCTGGCTTTGCAGTAGCTGCTGTTCCTCTCGCTTTGCGCCGATCTGAATTTGAAGGGAGACAAGTGTAAAGGCGGCATAGATGGAGAATGCCGCGACAAAAATCTTGGTGGCCAAGCCAACACGTTTTTTTCTTCTCATTTGTTCCTCTTTTTTCCTGGGGGCGTATACTTATGTTTATTATACCGCAAACCATGAAAAAGTCAATCGCTTTGCTCTCGCAAGGGCATTATTTTTTTGCAAAGTAGGTAAGGCCCGAAGCCCCGGGCCCCGCGTAGGTGCCGACAATGCAGCCCAGGCTGCCAGTGTATACCGTCGACGCCTGCCCGCGCAAATCGGCAAACTGCGCCATGACCTCCGCCATCGCCTCAGGGCTGTTGGAATGGCCGAAGCAGACGGTCAGGGACACATCAGGCGGATCCTGCTCGACCTGGCGCGCCATCCACTCCAGCGCCGCCTTCCGCCCGCGCACCTTGCCTGCGGCATGCACAATTCCGTCATGGACAGATACCACAGGGATAACGCCCAGCACGCCGCCGACGGCCGCTGTCGCCGCCGAAATACGCCCCCCCATCTTGAGATACTTCAGGGTATGCACCCCGGCGTACAGCCGCACACGGGACGTCAGAGCGGTGATTTCCTCTGCGATCTGCGCAGCGGAATAACCAGCGTCGCGCAGTCGCGCGGCGATATCGACAAGCAGGCCCATGCTCAGCGTGACACAGCGGGAATCGACGATATATATACCCTCCTCCCCTGCCGCCTGGCGGGCCAGCAACGCGGTTTGAAAGGTCCCGCTCAGCTCGCTGGAAATAAAAATCCCGACTACTTCATCCCCCGTGGCGCGGCAGCGCTGAAACAGGGCGGCCATGTCGACCAGGTTGGGCTGCGAGGTGGTGGGTAGCGTCTCCGCTGCGGCCAGTCTTTCATAAAACTCGGCATGTGATAAATCGACGCCGTCGAGATAGCACTGGCTTCCAAATCGGACCGTAAGAGGCAGCACCTCGACGCCAATGCGCCTTTGCCAGTCAGGCGACAGGTCGCTTGTGCTGTCCGTAATAATTCTTACCATATCTTCTCTCCTTGCCGCGGATTTTATGGCCGCTGCAAGGAGAAATTATACACGTCATACAGGCACAAGTCAAGCAAAGGCAAACCGCGTTCAGCTTCCTCTGTCCTGTTCAAAGCAGGGCTTTACCTTACACCATACCCAACGCACGCAGCCTGCCGCCCAGCCCGCCATTTTGCAAACAACCCTGCGGATAAAGCGCATGATGGGAAGCAATAGGGCCATCAGCAAAGGCGACAGGCCCGAAAAATAAAGAAACATGGCCAGCATGATGCCCAGCGCGGTATAGGAGCGCAGCACGCCCCCAGTAAAGGCCATGGAAAACAGGAAATAGGCCGACATACACAGAAATGCGAACAGCAGGTCGCAGAGCGCCGTCACCCACTTGCGGCGCAGAAGCACGCGCAGGCAGCGAAAGACATCATAAACGCCGCCGAGGCACAGACCCAATACGGCGGCGTAAATGAAGCTGGTCGTCTGCTCGGCCAAATGGACTTCCATGGTTAAAAGAACCGCGACCAGAACCCGCCGCGCTGCTTTTGCTCATCGGAGTAGATAAGGCCGTCGACCATGCCCTCCAGCGCCAGCTCCCCGATGTCCAGGCTGAGCTTTTCCACATGCAGGTCGGCCCCGGTGACGGTGAGAAGGCCCCGCGCCGTATCCATGACAACCTCGTTTTCATCAAAGCTGACCACTTCAGTCACCCCGGAAACGCTGAGACGCTCGCGTCCTTCCAGGATGACGTTATGGGTGATATCGCCGCGGCGAAAATCCTCTGCCATACCAATCGTCCCCCTTTTCAGTTTCACTGATAGATATGAATCCACGGCTTCAGGTATGACAAAAAAGCCCCCGGGTGTCCGGGGGCCGTCTTCGGCGCGTGCCTATTCAATTTCCTCGTACATCAGCTGCGCTTCCTGCTTGCCGGCGTGCTCTGGCACTGACAGCACCCGCACGCGCAGCTGGCGGGCGCCAAAGGCGATTTCCAAAACGTCTCCCACCTTGACCTGGTAGGACGCTTTGGCTTCCCTGCCGTTGACCATGACGCGCTGGGCGTCGCAGGCATCGTTGGCGACGGTCCGCCGCTTAATAAGCCGCGCCACCTTGAGATATTTGTCAAGCCGCATACTGTCTCCTTTCGCGTGCGGGGATAAAAAAGGGGCGTTTTCGCGCCCCGTATTATCTATTTCGAAACTTCGTCCTTCAGGGCCTTACCGGCCTTAAAAACAGGATACATGCTGGCGGGGATAGAGATGGCCTCCTTGGTCTTGGGGTTGCGGCCGGTGCGGGCGGCGCGCTGTCTGGCTTCAAACGAGCCAAAGCCGATGAGCTGCACCTTGCCGCCGTTTTTCAGCTCGCCGGTGATGGCGTCCAGCGCGGCGTTAAGCGCCTTCTCGGAATCTCTTTTAGAAAGCTCGGCTTTCTCAGCAATCGCTGCGATCAGTTCAGTTTTGTTCATCTTTCGTATTCCTCCTAATTATGGTTCTAAAGATAACGGAATAGAATCCGGTCTCAGTGTATTGGCGTTTCCTTCTCTTCCCGCTTGGCTTCGTCCCACAGCTTGTCCAGCTGCTCAAGAGACATCTGGGCCATCTTATCCCCTGCCATGCGCTCGACGCGGGCAAAGCGGGACGCAAATTTTCTGACTGCCCTGACCAGCGCTTCCTCGGGGTCGACGTTGGAAAGCCGGGCGGCGTTGACGGCGGCAAACAGTAAATCCCCCACCTCTTCCTCAACGCCTTTGCCGGAAGCAAGCGCCTCGGAAAGCTCGGCCGTTTCCTCTCGCACCTTATCCAGCGCACCGGAAACGTCAGGCCAATCAAAGCCGGCCTTGCGCGCCTTTTTCTGAATCTTTTCCGCATAGATGAGAGCGGGCAGCGACTTTGCTACCCGATCCATTTCCTGCGCGTGGCTTTTCTGCCCCTTTTCTTTTTTCTTAATTTCTTCCCAAGCGTCCAGCACCTGCGCCGAATCGTCCAGCTGCGCCTGGCCGAAAACATGCGGATGCCGCGAGACGAGCTTTTTGCAGACGCCGTCGCACACATCGTCAATCGAAAAGGCGCCTTCCTCCTCCGCCATATCGGCGTGGAAGACGACCTGCATCAGCACGTCGCCCAGCTCTTCGCACAGCAAAGCGCTGTCGTCGTTGTCAATGGCTTCACAGGCTTCATAGACTTCCTCGATAAAATTGCGGCGGATGCTGCGGTGCGTTTGCTCTCTGTCCCAAGGACAGCCTCCGTCTCCACGCAAAATATCCATGATCTCCAGCAGATCGTCAAAGCCATAGCGTTCTTTTTCTTTAAAATCTACCATAACTCCTCCGCTTTTTCAAGTCAAAAGTGCAATTCTATTTCAATTTCAACATTTTGGCAATCTTTTCGCCTTTTGGCATCATCAGGACATCCTCCTTGGGAATGGCCTTGGTGGCGATAAGCATAAGCACATAAAGCACTGCCGCCGCCGCGATTACAGCCAAAATCCCCAGCTTTGATCCCAGGACGCTGGCCACAGGGTCATAACACAGGTAAGCGAAAACCCCCATCACGCCGGCGGAAATCATCGGCTTGAAAAAGGTCTTCATAAACGAGAAGCGAATCCCGCTACGGCGAATAAAAATCAGGTTAAGGACAGTGATGGTGCCATAGCACAGGCTGGTGCCGATGGGCGCGCCGCAGATATTGATGGCTGGGATGGCGATCAGAGTATAGTTTGTAATGAGCTTGACGGCGCCGCCCAATGCCATAGAAATAACGGGCAGCTTCTCCTTTCCCTGCGCCTGCAAAATAGCGTTGGTGACACTTTGTAACGCGACAAAGACGACGGCTGGCCCCAAAAGGGTCAGCGTCGGCGCGGCGACCAGGACGTCTTCCGGCTGGTTATAGTACAGTAAATCCATAATGGGCTGGGGCAGGACGGCAAGGCCGACAGCACATGGCAGGGCGAGCAATGCGGTCAAACGAAAAGAGCTTTCCGTCAATCGGGACGCCTGCTCACGGCTGCGCCGGGCCAGCGCCGCGCTGATGGCCGGCAGCACGCTGATGCCGATGCCGACAATGATGGTCTGCGGCAGGTTAAAAAACTTGACCGCCATACCGTAAGCGCCGTACAGTGTGCCCGCTTCCGGCGACGTCATCCCCGCCTCCTGCAGGCGGCGGACGACAACAAAAGTGTCGATCAGGTTAGTCAGGCTGAGAACGCCGGCGCTGAGCGTAATGGGAATGGCAATGGCAAACAGGGCGCGGGTCAGTTCTTTTGCGCTGCGGCTTTCCTGGTTCAGGTCGCTGACGGCGATATCTCCGCGCCGGATGTCGCGGATACGGACGGCGATGATGTAAAAAGCCCCCAGCGCCGTACCGATGGTGACACCGCCGATGGCCCCGGCCACGACAATGTCCAGGCTATACCCGCGATCGGCCAGGTAATAGGCCAGCCCAAGGCCGAACAGCAGCTTGCCCAGGGCCTCGATGACCTGGGACAGAGCGGTGGGGATCATATTGGCAAGGCCCTGGTAATATCCGCGGATGGCGGAAACCAAAGCGACAAAGAAAATACAGGGCGCAATGGCTAAAACAGCATAGCGCGCCGACGGCAGGCCGGCGAGATCGACAAACAAATCCGCGCCGAAGAAGATGACGGCGCTGAAAAACAGGCCGATAACTGTAAAGGACAAAAATGCGATGCGCCCGATGCGCCGCACCTCTTTGCCCCGCCCCAGCGTATTAGACGCCGCCACCATGCGCGACACGGCGACGGGAAGGCCCGCCGTCGAGATGATGAACATGGTAGTATAGACATAGTAGGCGACGTTAAAAATGCCGGTGCCCGCCGCGCCGTATAGATTGGTCAGCGGAATGGAATAAAAAGCGCCGATCAGCTTGACGACGACGCTGGCGATCATCAGCACCAGTGTGCTTTCAATAAAACTGCTGCCGCGGGATTTTTTCAAAGACAACACAACCTTCTGTTTTTCAGTGTTGGAGTATGGAAGGGCCCCTAAAAACCCTATGCGCCAAAGACATGCGGCATGACAAACCCATCCAGCTCATGCATCAGGCGCTCAAAATCGATGGTCATAAAGCGCCCGTCCTGGTACAGGGTCTTCCCACGCACCATGGTCAGGCAAACGTCGCGTCCACTGGAAGAATATGCCAGAATAGACAGCGGGTTATGCATGGGTATAAGCTGCGGCGCACGACAGTCCAGCAGGATAAGGTCGGCGTCCATTCCTTCCCGGATCACGCCGCACTCCTCTTCCCGCCCCTGCGCAAACGCGCCGTTTACCGTGGCGCAGAGCAGCGCGTCAGCCGCCGTCGCGCAGGACGGATCGCGGGTTAGCCCTTTTTGCAAAAGCAGACTCAGCTTGATTTCCTCAAACAAATCCAGGCTGTTGTTGGACGCGACGCTGTCAGTGCCCAGCGCGACGCGCAGGCCCTTTTCCCGCATCGTACGAACGGGCGCCACTCCGCTGCCCAGCTTCAGATTGCTGACTGGATTGTGCGCCACCACAGCCCGGCGCGACGCCAAAAGATCTATGTCCTCATCGCTCACCCAGACGGCATGGGCCACCGTTGCGCGCGTTTCAAACAGGCCGTAACTGTCCAGAACGGCCGCCGGCGTTTTTCCATGGCGGGCAATGCACTCACGGTGCTCGCTTTCCGTTTCTGAAAGATGGATGTGCATATTAAGCCCATTGTCGCGGGCAAAGCGCGCCGCGTCAGCCCACACCCTGCCGAAGCTGGTGTATTCGCCATGGACAGATGCGTCGAGACGGATGCGCCCGTTGTCGGCCCCATGCCACCTGTCCAGCATTTCCCGGTTCTGCAAGGTTGTCTGATCTGCGTTGAAATCGTACCTATCGCGGTCGACGCACAGGTAACCGTTGCCGATATTGGCCTTGATGCCCGCTTCAAAGCAGGCGTCGGCAATGGCGGGGATAAAAGGATCCATGCACGTCAGCGAAGTCACGCCAAAGCGGATGGATTCCATACAGGCCAGCAGCGCGCCCGCCCGTGCTGTCCTCGGCGTAAAATGGGCCTCGACAGGAAAGATTTTTTGAAACAGCCAGTCCTGTAAAAGGTCATCGTCTGCGTAGCCGCGCAGGATGGTCATAGCCAGGTGGGTGTGCGCGTTGCACAGCCCAGGCATAAGGATTTTTCCCCTGCCGTCAATCTCATGCCCCGCCTTTTCCTTGGGCGGCTGCGTGCCTATATAGCTTATCTTTCCCGCATGGACGCCGATATAGGCATCCTGAACCACAGGACGACATTTGTCCATGGTGACGGCCGTCACGCCCTTAAATAATGTGTCCATATTTATTCTTCTCCCTTTAACGCAGACGAGCCAGGCAGGCAAGCACCAGGGCGGAAAAGCCGTCACGCGCTTTCTCTGCCGCGCGGATGACGTCGACGCCGTCCAGCTTCTGCTCCAGAACCCCTGCCGCCATATTGGTCACCAGTGAAAAGCCAAGAAGCTTTACACCACAGTGCGCGGCGGCAATCACCTCCGGCACTGTGGACATGCCGGCCACATCGCCGCCCAAAAGCCGCGCCGCGCGAATTTCCGCCGGCGTTTCGAACTGGGGCCCGGTGAAGTAGAAATAAACCCCTTCCTGCAGCTTAACGCCCAGTCTTTCCGCCTCCTGCCGGGCGATGTCGCGGTATTCGGGGGTATAGGCGTAAGTCATGTCGCAAAACCGCGGACCGAATTCAGGCAGGTTGGCCCCTATCAGCGGATCCGGATCAAACAGGCGGATATGGTCGCGCAGCAGCACAATCTCCCCCACCTGATAGCTGGTATTGATAGCACCGCAGGCGTTTGTGACAAGCATGGCCTGCACGCCGAGCAGCCGCGCCACCCGCACAGGGTAGGCGGCCTGCTCGGCGCTGTACCCTTCATAAATGTGCATACGGCCCTGCATCACCATGACGCGGCGGCCGCCCAGGACGCCGATGACAAAGCGCCCCGCGTGATCGGGCGCCGTCGACACGGCAAAATGCGGGATGTCGCCATAGGGAATGACGACGGCATCCTCAACCAAGTCCCCCAGAAACCCCAGCCCGGATCCCAAAACGAGCAGAATTTCCGGCTGGAAATTCCCAATGCGCCCGCGAATATAGCCGGCGCTTCCCTGATAATCAGCATATGTCAGCATATTTTCTCCCCCACTCCATGGGAAAACGGGAGGATGGATTGCTCCACCCTCCCTATCAAGTTCTTTGCCTTTACAGAGGTGCGCCGCACGAGCTGCAGAAAGCGTCGCCTTTGTCACATTCGCGGCCGCAGCTGGGGCATTTGCAGCCCGATTTGCGGCTGGCGATCATCTCTTTAAGCTCGGCGATCCTGGCGTACTTTTCATCGATTTGCGCAATTTTTCCGTCGATTTCCTCAGCTTCAATTTCCGCCCCGGTGTGGGTCAGATATACCGACTTTCCAATCTCTTTAAACAACAGCTCAATGTCGGTATTCAGATCGAAAATCTGCAGGTTGAGCTTGGTGATTCCGGCCAGCTCGCTGGCCTTTTTGGACGCTACATCAGCCGCCTTGCCCGCGGCTTCCGCCGCCGTAGTCGCCGTAACTTTGACCTTTTCCAGAATGTCTTTTATCTTCTGCTCCATAGTTGATACTCCTTTCGGACAAAATGGAATGCAACAGGGTGATAAATCATTATACCGCCCTTTCAGCCCCTTTAGGACAGGAGAGCGGCACAGAACAGAAATTTCGCTGCCGGACGGCAAAAGCAAGCCCTAATGTTGTGTTCACAGGGCTTTGGCCGCCCGTTATGTGGGTATTATACCACCGCCTGCACAAAATAGCAATGAAATATTCTGTGTCCTTCCGGCATCTGCGCAGCGAAGGAGACCTCTTGTTGCAAAAGGTCGTTTTGGCGGGCTTCAGGACGGAAGCCCCCAGCAAATTCAAAGTACGCTTGAACACCGTTACCGGCCCGGCGCGCCTTTCTCATCCAGCGATGCCGCACGCGCTATAATGCGCTCGCGCTCACGGATGTATTCCAGCGGATATTTCGGGTTGGCAACACGGCGAATTTTTCCCCCGCCGCACAGCTTGGTGACGCCGCCCGCACCCAGCGCGGCGACGCTGCCGATCTCCTCCATCATACAGACGTTGTAAAAAGACGCCGTCTCCCCTTTGCAGAAGCCGACGTTTTCCAGCCCGCCTGCAATATACTTCTGCCGATACAGGTAATAAGGGCGCCAGCCGCCCGCACGCAGCAGCTCGTGACATTGGTCGACCGTCTCCCTGTCCAGCACGCCGCGCGGTCCAAAGCGCAGCTGCGCCCCTTTTTTAAGCGCAAGGCTGTGCAGTGTAATATTTTCCGGTTCAAGCTCCGACACCTGTCGGACGCTGGACAGCAGCCCTTCGGCGTCATCCCCCGGCAGCCCGGCAATCAGATCCATATTGACGATAAAATTCCCTGCCGCACGCACATCCGCATAAGCGCGGCGGATATCGTCTGCCGTATGGCAGCGGCCGACGGCGGCCAACACGTCGTCCCGCATGGTCTGGGGGTTGACGCTGACCCTGCCGACGCCCCACTGGGCGCAGACCGCCATCCTTTCCCGGGAAATGGTTTCCGGTCTCCCGGCTTCCACCGTCTTTTCCCGGCAGGAGCGGAAGTCAAAGGCGCGATGCAGCCCATCCAGCAGCCGGTCCAGCTGCCCTGCTGCCAGCGTTGTCGGCGTCCCTCCGCCGATGTACAAGCTGCCGACATGGTATCCCGCCCCTGTCAGCGCCTGTCCGGCAGCCGCAATTTCAGCATGCAGCGCTTCCAGATAGGGTTCAACCAGCGCGCCAAAGCGCTTTACGTCATTGCTGACAAAAGAGCAATAACGGCACTTGGCCGGGCAGAAAGGGATGCCTACGTAAAGCTGTATTTCTTTACTGTCCAGCATTTTCAGGCATTTTTCCGCTTCTGACGCGCATTCGGCCGCAATGGCGCTGCGCTTTGGATCAACGTCGTACCGCTTTTGCAAAAAGCCCTCCGGGAGGCAGAGAACCAGCCGGTGGGGGCCGTAGGTGTCGATGGCCTCCTCCAACCGCCGCCGCAAAGAACCTCCGGAGATGGCGGAGGTCAGATAGATGGACGCCCGGTCGCTGTAATTT
>CAJMOV010000057.1 GCA_905215125.1 uncultured bacterium
CGCCAGTTTCTCCACTAGCCATAGGAAGCATTTCATAACGACTCACTTCATCCGAGGAGGCTGGCCGCGCCGGCCGCGACGGGGAAAGGGCGCGATGTATCCTGCTTTTTTCCGGCGCCGATGTGCAGACGGCCAAATATCTCATCCAAAATGCGGAGGAAAATGAAGAGCTTTCGGAAGAGCAAAGGGCCTTTGTGCGCAGCCGGGAGATGCGGCGGCTGGAAGAAATGACGGCTTACTGCAAGACCACAAGCTGCCTGCGAGCCCGCCTGCTCGCCTATTTCGGGGAAGCGGGACGGGAGCGCTGCGGGAATTGCGGGAATTGCCTGGCGGAAATGGTGGAAAGCGATATCACCATCCCGGCGCAGAAAATCCTGTCCGCCGTCGCCCGCATCGAACGGCAGCACCCGTATGGGCTGGGCCTGACGATACTTGTCCGCATGCTGCGCGGCAGCAGAGAGCAGCGTGTGCTTCAACTGGGGCTGGACAGACTACCGACTTATGGCGTTATGCGCGATGCCAGCGCAGAGCAAATCAGGGAATATGTCGACCGCTTGACAGACATGGGCTATCTCAGCCTGAGCGAAGGGGAATATCCTGTTTTGCGGCTGACGTCGCAGGCAGGCGATGTGCTTTACCGTGGAGAAAAGGTGATCTGCGTCAGCCGCAGGGAGAGGCCCGGGATAAGGCGGGCGGTCTGCGAGTCCGCGACGCACGAGGCAGCTCAGGACCTGCTGGCGGCACTCAGGCGCCTGCGCGCCGATCTGGCCCGACAGGAAAACGTGCCTGCATACATTATCTTCTCCAATGCCGCCCTCAGCGATATGGCAGTCAAACGGCCCCGCAGTATGGCGGAATTTTTACAGGTGTCCGGCGTCGGCCAGATCAAAGCCGAGCGTTACGGCAAGGCCTTTCTGGATGAAATCCGCCGCTGGGCGCAAGACTAAGAAAACTTGTTAAAAAAGACACGCATGCGTGTCTTTTTTTGCTTGCCGATATTCACAGAAGATGTAAATATACATAAAAAGAAATTTATAAGTTAAAAATGAAAAAATGTATCTCGCCTTGGTATCTGTTGCCGAAGCTGTTGCTTCGAGCAGGCGCAGGGAAGAGAAGATGGTGATAATTTGAAGATAAAAAGTGACGAAAAAGCAAGAAAAGTCAATAAATATTGCCAATTTCTATCCAGAATTTGCGTTGAAGTCGTGCAAAAATGGAGTGGATATGTGTAAAATAGGATATTGATCCCAGCTGCATCGAATGATATAATAAATAGGTCAACTCCTGTGAGGAACAGAATAAAATTTCAGAATAAATGAGTGGGTGAATGTGCTCTGTATGAGAAAGCGGCTGGCCGTTTTTGGTATGGCGCTGTTTTTTCTGCTGGCAGCCGGGTGTATGGAGCAGGTCGCAGACAGCGAGCCGTCCGGCGTGCGCCTGTTTTCGTGGGACAGCGCTGTGCTGACTCCGCCGGAATCAGATGCGCTGTTTGCCTGGATGGGCCGATACGGCTTTTCTGTGCTGTACCAATCCATCCCGGAGGACTGTGGAGAGGATGTGGCGGCTGTTTTTGCGCAGGGGGCTGCGGAAGCGGAGATCGCTCTCTATCTGCTCACCGGCGACCCCGAATGGGCCTTGGACGCCGCGGGCGAGCAGATGCGCAGGGAAATCGAGCGCGTCAGAGAGCTCAACGAGGCACTGCCGGCTGCCGCCGCCCTGAAGGGCGTGGTCATGGATGTCGAGCCGTATCTTTCAGACGGCTGGGAGGGAAAAGAAAGCGCTGTCATGGACGATTATGCTTCCGCAATGGCGCGCGCCTGCCGCGCCGCGCGCGGCGCAGGGCTGGAATACATAGCCTGCGTCCCTTACTATTATGACGATATGGGATATGAGCAACAGCTGGAAATGCTGGTTCGCCACGGCTGCACCGGGGTGGCCGTGATGAATTACAGCAAGCGCGACGAATCGGGCCAAATTGAAAACGAGCTGATGCTGGCGCGCGACGCCGGGCATACCCTGACTGTCATTTATGAGGTGCAGCCGCCCGGACAGCATGGCCTGGACGAACAAAACACCTATTACACGGACGGATCCGCCGCACTTGAGAACAGCTGGCAGGGAATTTTGCAGCTTTATGGCGGCGGTGGGCTGGCCTGTGCCGTCCACGAATACCGCGCCGCGCAGGAGGTATGGGGGCGTGAATCGTGAATGAGGTGCTGCGGCAGGAGCGCAAGTTCCTGATTGGCACGGTGCAGATGTATACGATGACCTGCAGGCTGGGGGGCGTTATGCGGGAGGATCCCAATAACCGCGGGCAGGGCTATCTTATCCGTTCGCTTTATTTTGATTCGCTGGATAACCGCGATTTCCACGAAAAGGAGGACGGGGTTGAGCTGCGGCGCAAGCTGCGGCTGCGCTGCTACAGCCCGGATGCTGACTTCGCCGTGCTGGAAATGAAGCAAAAGCAGGGAAACAGGCAGCTCAAGCGCGGCCTGCGCCTGACGCGGAAAGACGCCGCACGGCTGGCGAAAGGGGATACCAGCGTGCTGCTGCGCTATGACGAGCCCTTTGCCGCCGAATGTTATGGCGTCATGCAGATGCACCTTTACCTGCCGCGGTCGGTCGTCGAGTACCGCCGCAAGGCGTTTATTGCCAGAGAAAACAAGATACGCATCACTTTTGATCACCGTATCACTGCAACGGAAAGCTGTACGGACATCTTTTCCCCCGTGCTGCTGCAAAGCCCTGTGCTGGGCCAAAACCTCGCCGTGCTGGAGGTCAAGTACAACGGCTTTCTGCTCGGCTATATCAAGGATCTGCTGCGCGGTGTGGAGAACAGCGAGCTTTCCGTCAGCAAATACTGTCTCAGCCGCGGCGTGAGCATGCACTGTGCCTTTTAAACGTCCGCAGCCCAGAAAAGGGAGGAAAATCGGGCTTGAGGGAATACCTGCAAAAAATTCTGATGGAAAGCGGCACGCTGAGCACACAGGACATCGTCCTGCATATTCTGGCGTCGGCCGCTATCAGCCTGGCCATTTACCTGTCTTACTGGATCACCCACGCCGGCACGGCGTACAGTAAGAAGTTCAATGTCTCCCTCGTCACCCTGACGATCCTGACAGGAACGGTCATGACGGTCATCGGCAACAACATCGCGCTGTCGCTCGGTATGGTGGGCGCGCTGTCTATCGTCCGCTTCCGCACCGCCATCAAAGATTCGCGGGACACAACCTATATTTTCTGGGCCATCATCGTCGGCATCTGCTGCGGCGTCGGGGATTATCTCGTCGCCTGCGTCGGCAGCGGGGTGGTCTTTCTTGTGCTGCTGGCGCTGGGCCGGGTGCGCAATGAAAGCCGGATGCTGCTGGTCATCCGCGGCAGCAGCAGCAAATGCCTGGAAATGGAGGGGGCCGTTTTCCTGCAATACGGCGGCCATGCTGTGCTCAAGGTCAAAAACACCACGCCGGACAGCGCCGAGCTTATTTATGAGATGACGCGCCGCACCTTTCAAAGGCCGAAGCGCAAGGATATGAGCATTGTCGACCGGCTGTATGCCGTCGGCGGGGTGGAATACGTCAACATCGTCGCCCAAAGCGACGAAATCACAGGGTAAGCCGGTGAAATACCGCGTCATCTGCCTACTGACCGTTGCGGCGCTGGCGGTAACCGGGCTGGCCTTTCTTTATCTGGACGATGCAAACGGCGTCGGCCGGTATCATCAGCACCTTGAGCAGCCCGGCGAGGAGGATTTGGCCCCCTGTACCAGCTGCGGCGGCACAGCGGCGCTGTGTACCCATCTGCCCGTTATCCGTATTGAAACAGGGGGACAGAAAATTCCCGGAAAAGCCATTGTGGATGACAACAGCTCCATAATCGATTATGAGCTGGGGGACAATGGGGAGGAGCAGATTGTCGTCAAAGTATCGACCGTCGAGCAGGAGGGCCGGTGGCATCATGCCGACGATGAAGCCGATCTGGAAAGCCAGGCGCTTTTCCGCATCCGCGGAAACAGCTCGCGCGCCTTTTCCAAAAGCAGCTATCGCATCAAGCTGATTGCGGATGGCGACCCGGAAAGAAACCGCGATCTGCCCCTGCTTGGCATGTCTTCCGGCAACGAATGGGCGCTGCACGGCCCCTTCCTTGACAAAACCCTCCTGCGCAATTATATGTGGATGAACCTGTCGGCCGAAATTATGGGCTACGCCCCCAATGTCCGTTTTTGTGAGGTGATATTAGACGGGGACTATCAGGGGGTTTATGTGCTGATGGACACCATCGGCGTTTCACAAGGCCGCGTCAATCTGCCCCCGTATGAGGACGGCGACACAGTGACCAGCTATATCGTTCATCTTGAGCCGCGCGCCGACCCGCTCAAGGTCGTTGACAACTTTACCCAGTATACCCTGCGCATTGACGAAGGCCGCGCGCTGGAAATTCTTTATCCTACCGGCTCACATCAGACCGAACAGGTTAAAAACTACGTCAACGCCGACTTCAGCGAGGTCGAGCGGATTCTTTATTCCGCCCGCGCCGCAGACGGATCCGATGCCATTGCAGATGTCATCGACGTCGGATCCTTCGTCGACTATTATATCATTATGGAATTTCTCGCCGTTAACGATATGTTTTCCTCGTCAACCTACTTTTACCGCGATGTGCGCGGTAAGCTTACAGCAGGGCCGGTGTGGGATTTCAACAACGTCCTGGACAATTTTTTCCTGCCGTTTGACAGCGAGGGCTTTCTTCTATCCCAGCGAGGGTGGATGTCCCGTCTGATGATGAGCGAGGATTTCGTCAGTCAGGTTGTTTTTCGCTACCGTCAGCTGCGTCAGGGGCTTCTGGAAGAAGAAAGCCTGCTGGAGTATATCGACGAGGTGATTTTGTGGCTGGGCAGCGCAGTCGACCGCAATTACGCCGTCTGGGGGTACAGCTTTGACCCCGATTTGCTGGGCAAGACCGAACGCCGCCGCCCCAGCTCCGGCAGCGAGCTGACTATATATGACGTCAACCCAGCCAGCTTTGAGCAGGCGGTAGCCTGGATGAAGGATTATATGGTCGAACGCGGCCGCTGGCTGGATGAGCATATCGAAAGCCTGTACCAGTATTGCCGCGAAAGCAAGACGGCCGCCGTACGCATCGACTGAGCAAAGGGGAGTCGGCTATGCGAAAATTCATGTTGTGCGCCGTCCTTTTGCTGGCTTTGGGTGCGCTGGCCTGGACGGCTGTTTACGTCTGGGGGTTTTACATCCGCCCGCTGCGCGGGGATGGATCGGTCGAGCTGGCCTTCCGCACAGAAGGCGCCGACATCCTGCGCCCGGCGGCCGACGGCGGATGGGAGACTTTCAGCCTGCGTGGCGTCGACCTGTCGGCCAGCCAGCCGGGGCATTATGCCACGGCTTATGCGGCGGATGAACAGGATTACCTGCGCTGGATGGATCAGATTACCGGCATGGGAGCCAACGCCATCCGCGTCAGCACCATTATGGACGACGACTTTTACAATGCGCTCTACCGCTACAACACCGAAAGCTCTGAGCCGCTGTACCTTTTCCAGGGGATCCAAGTTTCGGATGAAGCCAATTACGGCGATCAGGGCGTTTACAGCGACGAATTCCTGGGCAGCCTGACGCGCGACGGCAAGGACGCCGTGGACATCATCCACGGCCGCAAGACCATCGTGCTCAACGAGCTGAGGGGAAGCGGCAGCTATCGTTGTGATGTTTCCCCCTGGGTTGTCGGGTATCAGGTCGGGTATGAGTGGGGAAGCGATACCATCGCTTATGCCGACCACAGCGCCGGCAATCCAGACAGCTATGTGGGGCAATATTTCGTCACCGCTGACGAAGCGACGCCTTTTGAAGCCCTGCTTGCCCGGGTTATGGACGAAATCACAACGTATGAAACGGAAAAATACGGCGTGCAGCGGCTGATCGGCTTTGTCAGCTCGCCAGACTGCGACTTTTTGCATTATGAAGAACGGTATGCCCGCCAGCTGCAAAAGGTGTGCTGGCTTGATGCAGAGCATGTATTGCCGACCGATGCGCTGAAGTCCGGCGTTGTTGCCGCCTACCGGCTGTATGACTACTGCAACGATTTTTCACAATATCTTGAGCCCGCGCAGCTGCGAGAGCTTTCCGCGCAGCTGTCCGGGCTGGATAGCGACGGCCCTTACGGCGGTTATCTGCACCTTCTGACGCGCTACCACACCATGCCGGTGGTGGTCAGCTTCGGCTTTTCCTCGGCCCGCGGCGCCATCCGCATAGGGCAGGAGCCGCTGACCGAGCTTGAGCAGGGGCGGCGGCTTGCCGAGCTAAGCCGGGAGGCGGAGGAATATGGCTGCGCCGGCGTCGTGCTGTCCACCTGGCAGGACGAATGGGAGCGCCGCAGCTGGAACACTGCCTTTTCCACTGTGCTGACGGAAAATTACCGCTGGCATGACGTGCAGAGCGACAGCCAGGGCTATGGCCTGATGGCCTTTGAGCCGGGGGAGGAAGCGGCTTGTATCGTCGACGGAGATGCCGGCGAATGGTCGCCGGCCGACAGGGTGCTGTCGCAGGACGGCCTGACCCTTTCCATGCGGTGGGATGCCGAAGGGCTCTACCTGCTGGCGCAGGGGGAAGGCGTCGGGGAGACGCCCTTTTACATCCCCATTGACACCACGCAGCTGACTGGCAGCACATCCTGCGCCGACCCTGAGCTTTATTTTGAGCGGGAGGTCGACTTTGTCCTGTGCGTTGACGGGAGGGAGGACACCCGTCTGCTGGTACAGGAGAGGTACAATCCTCTGCGGGCCAACTTTCTTTATGAAACAGAGGGACGGGATCCCTATATCGTTATGCCGGCGAAAAACACGACACGCTTTTCTATCGTCGAGATGGCGCTGGAAAACAGCGTCCTGGTTGACACGGAAATATACAGCGCCCAAGAAATGCAGCAGATGCGCCGGCTTGGCGTTTATGAGACAGGCCGGCTGGTTTACGGCAGCAGGGATCCGGACAGCAGCCGGTACAATTCGCTGGCCGACTTCTGCTTTGGGGAGGGCTGCGCGGAATTCCGCATCCCATGGCAGCTGCTCAACGTCGGGAACCCGGCCGATATGCAGATCCACGGCGATTATTACACCTATTACGGCATTGAATTTCAAAGCATGAGCCAGCTGTGGCTCGGGCTGTACCGCGGCGAAGGAGTCTGCGCCCTCTATCCCGCCGATATCAGCGGCAGCGGCGACACTGTACAGTGTCGGGAACGGCTCAAGCAGTCCTATTATGTCATGCAGCAGGCGTGGAAGGGGGAGACAGCGCAGTGACGGCGTCCGTCAGCAGCATTATCTTAAGTTATCTTTTCATCTGCGTCAGCCTGCTCATCTTCAACACCCTGACCATCACACGGGCACAGAAGCAGGTCCGCAAGGCGGCAAAGCGTACCAGGGATTGGACTGGCCGGTTGGAAAAGCAGTGGCAGTCGGCTGGCGGCGGGGGTGTCGGTGAGGCGCACAGGCGTCTTTTACGTCGCAGGCTGCGCAGGGTCGGGCAGTTGATTGCCTATCACAATGCTGTAGAACCCTACCTGGAAAGACCCGAGGTACAGCACTATCTGGATGCTTGTGCAAGCGTTTTTCAAGCGCTCGCCCATCATTATGCTCACAGGCCCGCGATGGAACGGGCCTTTTTTGCCTACGTCATTTTCCTGTACCATCCCGGAAGGGACGGCCAATCCCGGCGGCTGGTTGAAGAGCTGGTGCGATTTCTGGATAATTCCACCATTTACTGCCGGGAAAACGTACTTAAAGCCCTGTGCGCCATGGGCAGCGCCGGCGCTATAGAGGGGGCGCTTGAGCTCTTCCACGAAAGGGGATGGGTACACCCGACCCGCCTTTTGTCCGACGGCCTGATGCAGTTTTACGGCGACAGGGAAGATTTGACGCTGCGGCTGTGGCGCAGCAGCGGGCGTTGGGAGGAAAGCTGCCAGGTTGCCGTTGTCCAGCTGGCTACACAGCTTTCCGACAGCTTTTCTGAGGAGTTTGCCCGCGCCCTGACCGGGCATAGCGTCCGGCAGGAGGTTTGCTTCGCGATTTTGCGCTACTTCCGCCGTCACCCATATGAACCGCTGCGCCCCTTTCTTTACCAGTGTATGGAGGGAGAAGACGAAATGGCCATAATCGCCGCGTCAACGCTGGAAAGCTACCCGGGATTGGAAACGGCTGCGGCGCTGCGGCGGGGCCTGCACAGCCGCAACTGGTACGTCCGGCGAAACGCGGCCGCGGCGCTGGTACATCTCGGCCTGGCCGATGGGGAAATGGCCTTGCTGAGACAGGGCGGCGACCGATATGCGCTGGAAATGCTGTCTTATGTCAGCGAAGAGGCAAAGGCCAGAGAGGTGACGGCATGAACACATTGACAGCCCTGTTTCTTGACGCCGTCGGGGCCTTTTTCTTCTGTTATCTGCTCTTTTACGCTACCTATCTGTTTCTGTCTGTTACGGCGGGAGCCTGGCGGCTTTACCAGCAGGAGCGTATGCGGCGCATCAAAAATGAGATAAAGCACCCATTTTATTTCCCGGTTTCCATCCTAGTACCCGCGCACAACGAGGAAATCACTATCTTGGACAGCGTGCAATCCCTTATCGATCTGGATTACCGGCTGTACGAGATCATCGTCATCGACGACGGCTCAAGCGATAAAACCACGGAACTGTTGGTCGACCATTTTCATATGCGCAGAGTCGACAAGCCCATCCGACGCGTGCTGCGCTGCCAGGCGCAGGAAGCCGTCTATGAAGCGGCAGGGACGCGGGTCCCTCTGACGCTTATCCGCAAACAGAACGGTGGAAAAGGGGATGCGCTCAATATGGGCATCAACGCCGCGCAATACCCCTATTTCCTCTGCATTGACGCCGACTCCATGCTGCAAAGAGATTCGCTTGAACGCATCGTGCAGCCGGCGATGGAGGATGACACGGTCGTCGCCGTCGGCGGCCTGATTCGCGCCGCCCAGTGCCTGCGCAGGCATGAGGATGGCAGTGTGTCCTACCAACTGCCCTGGAACCCGGCTATCAGCACCCCGGTGCTGGAATACGACCGATACTTTCTGGCGTCCCGCATTTTGATGGACAGCTTTAACGGCAATCTCATCATATCGGGGGCTTTCGGGCTGTTTCACAAAAGCACCGTCGTCGCCGCAGGGGGATATGATCCTGATACGTTGGGTGAAGATATGGAGCTTGTCATGAAATTGCATGTATTCTGCCGTACGAACCGCATCCCGTACAGTATCCGCTACGAGCCGGGCGCCGTTTGCTGGAGCCAAATGCCCACCACGCTGCGCGATTTGCATAAGCAGCGCCGCCGATGGCATCTGGGCCTGTTCCAAAGCATGATGAAGTATCGCTATATTTTTCTGCGGCCGCGGTACGGCGCGGTGGGCAGCTTGCCTTATCTGTATTACCTGTTGTTTGAGCTGTTTTCGCCGCCTATCCAGTTGGTCGGTCTGATCAGCCTACTGATTGCCTGGGGCGCGGGTCTGCTTAAT
>CAJMOV010000058.1 GCA_905215125.1 uncultured bacterium
TGCGCCTGCCCCTTCTCAGTGAAAATGTAACGGAAATCGACTATCCTGCGCTGGAAAAGATGTTTGATCGCTTCCTGGCTGAGGGCTTTACATACGTCGACACGGCCTATCCCTATCATCAGGAGCACAGCGAAATCGCCGTGCGCGAATGTCTGGTCAAGCGTCATGCGCGCAGCAGCTTCCTGCTGGCCGACAAAATGCCGGTATACAGGGTGGAGACCTGCGAGGATTACCCCCGCTATTTTGCTGAGCAGCTTTCGCGCTGCGGCGTCGACTATTTCGACTTTTACCTGCTGCACAACCTGTGGAGCGAAGCATATGAAAAGACCCAGAGACTGGGCGGCTTTAATTTTATCCAGCAGCTCAAAGCGCAGGGCAAGGCCCGCTATGTCGGCTTCTCCTTCCACGATACAGCGCCCGTGCTCGACCGCATTTTGACCGACCATCCGGAGGTCGACTTTGTCCAGCTGCAAATCAACTATTCCGACTGGGACAGCCCCAGTATTCAATCGGGCGAATGTTACCGCGTCGCGCGCAGGCACAATAAGCCGATCATGGTCATGGAGCCGGTCAAGGGCGGCGGGCTGGCAAGCCCCTCCCAGGCGGTGCAGGAGCTGCTCAAGGGGCACAGCCCCGACGCCAGCTGCGCCAGCTGGGCCATCCGCTTCGCCGCGTCGCACGACGGCGTCCTGACGGTGCTTTCCGGCATGAGCAATATGCAGCAGATGGAGGACAACATGTCCTACATGAAGGATTTCAAACCCCTATCCGATGAGGAAAAAGGGATTGTTGAAAAAGCGGCCGGGATCATCCGCAATTCGACCGATATCCCTTGCACCGGCTGCCAGTACTGCGTGGACGACTGCCCGCAGCGCATCAATATCCCGCGTCTGTTCTCCATCTATAACTTTGTGCAGCAGTTCGGCACCAACAACTTTCCCGCCATGCACTACACCCGCGCCACGGCGGGACGCGGCGCCGCCGGGGACTGCATCGAATGCGGCATGTGCGAAACGCGCTGCCCGCAGCACCTGCCTATCCGTGAAAGCCTGAAAAAGGTTGCGGGGATGTTTGAAAACAAATGATTTTGCACGCAGGAGGAATAAACATGAAATGGAAACGACTAGCTGCCTTGATTGTCGCCGTCATGCTGCTGGCGCTGCCGGCGCAGGCGGCGGGGACGCCGTCATCCTGGGCGGAAGCCGAATTGGTCGACGCCGGCGTACTGGGCCTGCTCGCAGCCAGCGAGCAGGACGATTTGCAGTCTCCAGTTTCAGAAGAAAAGCTGGCCAGTCTTACAGCGGCGATTGACGCGCGGCTGCGCGGCTGGGGGCTGGAAAAAGACGCGGGCTTTACCCCCGCGGACGCGCCGGAAGGTTCCAGCCGCGGCGCGGTGATGGCTGCGCTGTACAACGCTGCCTGCGCATACGCCCTGCCGGACGGAGTCGCGGAGGGTGATGACGCCGTCGAGGCCCTTCAGTCCCTCGGCGTCGTGCGCGGGTATGAGGACGGCCAGGTGCAGGAGGAGCGCGCCTGTACGACGGAAGAAGCCGTTGTAATGGCGGCCCGCTGTATTACAGCCCTGTCCGACGCGCTGGAGACAGGAGCCCGCGGCTGGCTGTGGCGCGCTGAAAGGGACGGTACGGTCGTCTATCTGCTGGGAACGGTGCATGTCGACCGCGACAACATCTATCCCTTTGGCCCGCAGCTGCGGAAAATCATGGAGGAAAGCGACAGGCTGGTGCTGGAAGTCGACTTCGGCGACGCCGAGGGTATGAACGCCTACGCCGCCATGCAGGTGTACGCCGACGGCACCACGCTGGCCGACCACGTCAGCCCTGAGCTGTACGAGAGGACGGTCGACGTCCTGGGCGGGCAGGGCATCACAGAAGACGTGGTAAGCGCCGTCAAGCCGTGGGCCGCCGCCACCCTTTTGACCGCGCTGACTGCCAACGACGCCGACCTGGAAACGGCGGCGCAGGCCGTCGCCATTGACATGTATGTCTACGAAGCGGCCCTGGCCAACGGAAAGGCCATCGAGCAGATCGAGGGATACGCCTATCAGGGCGGTATCTTCGATTCCCTCAGCCCGGAATATCAGGAAGCCTACCTGACCGCCGCGCTGGACAGCTTTGAGCTGGCGCAGAGCGGCGGCGCGGCCGGCGAAGCCGAGGATCCCTACGCACTGTGGGCGGCCCAGTGGGCGGCCGGCGATGTCGAAGGCTTTGCTTCGTCCTATGACAAGGATTCCTATATCGGCACCGGCGACGAGCTGATGACCAAGCTGTTTGACGAGCGCGACGACAACATGACGGCCTATGTACGCAATATCCTGGACAGCGGCGAAAAGGGCGTCACCCTGGTCGCCGTCGGCGCCGGGCATATGATCGGTGAAACCGGCATCATCCGGCAGCTGCTCGATGCAGGCTACAGCGTCACCTCGTTCAGTGCCGCCATTCAAAGCTGACGGAGATAGATAAAGCCCGGAGGGGGAATTCCCCTCCGGGCTTTTTTCTGTCTTAACGGGATCAAAAAGCGACACAGGACGCTTTCTTCTGTCACAGCGTCGCCGCTGGATTGACGGGAGCGCGCCGCATGGTCAGCCAGCTGAAAAAGGCAAACAGGGCGCCGGCCGCAAGAAAGACGGCGATCATCGGATAAGGCGAGGCGTAAAGGACGGCATACAGCCGGTTAAAAAAGTCTGCGACGCTGGCCAGAATATTTTGCGGAAGCAGGGACACGGCGACGGGCAGGAGGACGAAGAGGACGACAGGCGTACCGGCGGCCAGCAGCACCTTGCCGACCTTGCCCAGCCGGTAAAAAGCGCCGCCCATAAAATAGCCCAGCATGGAAGCGAAAAGGACGACGGCCGTTTCCCAGAAGAAGCGGGCGACGAACCCCGGGAAGGCTGGCGCCGTATCCAGCCAGCCGGCATAGACCAGCCGGAAGATGGCGACATCCGGCACCCCGCTCCACGCCGTTGCAAGCTCGATGAGGTAGGTGGCAAAAATAAGGGCTGCGCTGAAGGTCATGGAGAACAGGATAAAGCCCCAGTATACCGACCGGCGCGAGACGCCGTGCGAGCCGCCGAAGCGCAGGCCATAAGCGTAGGTTATGCAGCCCATGATAAAGGACATGACGAGCACCGATGGGCTGGAGGAGGTCATTTGCACCCCGGCAGCAAGCTCGGCCTGCGGAAGCGCGGCCAGAAGGATGACGGAGACGGCCAGCTGTACGCCAATCAGCACGCCGGTCATGACAACCAGAGCGATCCAGTTGACCTTCCAGCTCCATTGGAACATGGTTTTGATTTTCATAAGTAGGATCCTCCCGTGTTTGTCCGTCAGGCGTTGGTCAGACGGATGAAAAGCTTCTGCAAATCGAGCGGCGCTGTCTCCAGGCTGGGCGGCACGCCGTCCGGACTGCCCAGCAGGCAGGCTGTTTTGAGCCCGCCCAGGGTATCGGTGCTGAGCACTTCGCGGCCGCGGCACCAGGCGTCGACGTCGGACGCTTTGCCCGAGACGCTGTACCCCATGCGCTTGACCTCGTCTGCCGGGCGGTCGAGCAGCAGACGGCCCTGCTTGAGGATGACGACCTGCTCAATAATGTCGGCGACCTCCTCGATAAGGTGGGTCGACACGATGATGGTGCGCGGCTTGCGCGCGTAATCCTCCAGCAGCAGGCGGTAAAACAGCTCGCGGTGGTTGGCATCCAGCCCCAGCACCGGCTCGTCAAGCAAAAGGTAGGGCGCGTCGGTGGCCAGCGCGCAGACCAGCTTGGCGATGGTCAGGTATCCGGTCGACAGGGCCTTGAGCTTCTTTTTGGGGTTGAGGGCAAACTGATCGGCCAGATCCTGCGCATAGGCGCGGTCAAAGCCGGGATAGAAGTCCTCGGTCCACTGAATAAGCTGCTTGACCGTTGTGCCCTCGGGATAATAATTCTTTTCCCCCATGCTGTATACGCGCGACAGGGCGCGATCGTTTTCCAGCGCCGGCTCGCTGTCGATAAAGACGCGGCCCTGCTGCGGGAAAAGCCGGCCGGTGACGCAGCTGAGCAGAGTTGTTTTCCCAGCGCCGTTGCGGCCGAGCAGTCCGTAAATTTTACCCTGCTCAAACTGTACGGTGACGTCCTCCAGCGCCGTTGTTTCCTGAAAGCGCATGGTAACGTTTTGCAGGCTGATGCTATTCATTCTTCTGTTCCTCCTGAATCATGGCGATAAGCTGGTCTCTGGAAATGCCCAGCTTGCGGGCTTCTTCCAGCAGGCGGACGACGTATTCGGCGTAAAAGACGCGCCGCCGCTTTTCCAGCACCCTGGCGACGGCACCCGGGCTGACGAACATGCCGACGCCCCTCTTTTTGTAGAGGATGCCCTGGTCGGCCAAAAGGGTCATGCCCTTGAGCACGGTGGCCGGGTTGATTTTGTAGCCGACGGAGATTTCTGTTGTAGAAGGCACCTGGGTATCCTCGGCAAATGCGCCGGACAGAATGGCGTCTTCAATACCCTCGGAAATTTGGATGTAAATGGGCACCTCGCTGTCAAAATTGATGGTCAAGGGATCACCTGCCTTATTTGTTAACCGGTTAATTACTTATGTAATTAAGTATATGACAAACTGGGTATGCTGTCAAGTATTTTTTGAATTTTATTGCAGGAATGCGAAATGGCCCGCGGCGCTGCACGAGCAGCACGATGAGGACGAGATTAGGCTTATATCACAAAGCGATAAAAATATAATCCATTATAAGTCGGGGTTGAAATGGGTACATATGTTCTCTAAACTGAAATCAGGGAAAGGGAGTGTGCAAAAGGAGGTGATGGATACGAAGAAGACTATGGCAAACGGCGTACGGTACCGGCGCGATTTTTGCAGGGAGGTGGTCGAGTATTTTTCCGGTCCTGCCCAGCGGGTGGAGAAAAAGACGACCTATTACCCCGACGGCGGCGTCAAGACGGAAGACCCCGTTATCCTGCCCGGCCCGCTGCCGACCTTTCAGGGCTTTGCCGCCCGCATCGGCGTCAGCGGCGACACCCTTCGCGACTGGCGCGAAAAGCATCCGGAGTTTGACGACGCATGCCGCCGCGCCCAGATGATGCAGGAGGACAAGTGGCTGGTCAACAGCATGGCGGGGCTGTACAACAGCTCGTTCGCGCAGTTTTACGGAAAGACAGCGCTGGGGTATTCCGATAAGGCGGTGCCCGCAGATCCGCCACGCGAGATTGAAATTCGTGTCGTCGAGTGATGCGTCTGGAGGTGACGCGCCGGCAGCGCGACTTTATCGGGGCAAGGGCGGACGAGGTGCTTTTCGGCGGCGCGGCGGGGGGCGGGAAGTCTTACGGCCAGCTTATTGACGCACTGCTGTACGCCATGCGATACCCCAGATCGCGGCAGCTCATACTGCGGCGGACGCTGCCTGAGTTAGGACGCACACTGGTGCGGTCGGCCCTGGAGATTTACCCGGCGGAGCTGTACAGCTATAGCGTGACGGCCCACACGGGCAGCTTTGCAAATGGTTCAACGCTGGAGTTCGGCTACTGCGGCAACGAAAGCGACGTACACCGCTATCAGTCGGCGGAATACGACGTCATCCGTTTTGACGAGCTGACCCATTTTACCGAGCCGATGTACTTATACCTGCTGTCCCGCCTGCGCGGAGCCAACCGTTACCCCAAAATGGTCAAAAGCACCACAAACCCCGGCGGGGTGGGGCACCACTGGGTCAAGGGGAGGTTTATCGACATCGGCCCGCCCGACAGGACGCACGCCCTGCCGGGGGGAAGCCGGGTGTTCCTGCCCGCGCGGGTACAGGACAACGGCTTTCTTACGCGGCGTGACCCGGGGTATGTCCGGCGGCTGGAAAACCTGCCAGAAAAGGAAAAGAAAGCCCTGCTGTATGGCGATTGGGACATCTTTGAGGGGCAGTATTTCACCCACTGGAGCAGGGACGTCCATGTCGTCGCCCCCTTTCCGCTGCCGCCCCATTGGCCAAGGTACGTCACAATGGACTACGGACGGGATATGCTGGCCGCCTACTGGATAGCGGTTGACGCCGCCGGACGCGCCTTTGTCTACCGCGAGCTGTACCAGCCGGGGCTTCTGGCCGGAGAGGCGGCTGAGCGCATCGCACAGATGACGCAGGAGAGCATCGCCGCCTATTTTGCGCCGCCCGATCTGTGGAACAGGCACAGCGATACCGGCCGCAGCACGGCCGACATCTTTGCAGAAAAGGGCATCGGCCTGCGCAGGGCGCAGAATGACCGTGTGCAGGGCTGGTACGACCTGGGCGAATGGCTGCGACCAACGCCCGACGAGCAGGGCAGGCCGGCGTCGGCGCTGCGCATTTTCAGCAGCTGCGTCAACCTGATCCGCACGCTGCCCGCCCTGCAGTGCGACGCCCAAAACCCCAACGACGTTTCGCGTCAGCCGCACGAGCTGACCCACGCGCCCGACGCGCTGCGCTACTTTGTCGCAGGCCGTCCGCTGCCCTGGATTGGGCCGGACGAGGGGGCCGACGGGGATTTCGACGGGCAGACCGACCGGTTCCTGCACTACGACGGGGGAAAACACAGCCCGGCATAGGCCGGAAGAGAGGAGGACATATGGAAGTATTATTTGCCGCCGCGGGCTGCCTGGGGGCATTTGCCCTCGGCCTTGCGGCCAATCGCATCTGCGCCGGACGCCCGCAGGAGGACGGGCAGGATACGGCGCCCGGGGAGGAAGAGCTGCCGCCCGCAGTCAAGCGCCAGTGGCGGGATTTCCTGCAATATGACGGCCGCGGAGGGACAGGGTATGAGGAGGACTGAGCCCCAGGGCGTCTGGGCCCAGTACCAGCGTGCCGTCGCCTTCAAGCAGAGCATTGACCTTTATGAAACGGTGCGGGTCAATGAAAATTTCTACATCGGGAAGCAGTGGGAGGGTCTCAACGCCCCCGACCTGGACAAGCCGGTCATCAACGTGCTCAAGCGGGTCGTCTCCTACTTCATTTCCATGATCGTTGCAGACGACGTTTCCGTCGCCTTTTCCAGCTTTGACGGCGGGGAGGAGGGGCAGGAGCTGTGCCGTCTGCTGACAAGCGAGACAGAAAAGGTCATTGAACAGACGGGGCTTAAGGATTTGAGCCGTGACGTCATCCGCTCTGCCGCTGTGGACGGCGACGGCTGCCTGTATTTTTATTACGACCCCGACGCCGAGACGGGCCAGCGGGTGCGCGGCCGTCTGGCTGCGGAGGTGCTGGAAAACACGGCGGTGCATTTCGGCCTGCCGGGGGTGCATAGCGTGCAGAAGCAGCCCTACATCATCCTGTCGCAGCGCCGGCCCGCCGAGCTGGTGCGGCGGGAAGCGGAGGAAAACGGCCGGCCGGCCGAAGACATACTGCCCGACGCCGCGCCGGAAGGCGCCGCGCCCGATGAGGATGGGGACGACATGGTGACGGTGCTTATCAAGCTGTGGAAGGAAGGGGGCACGGTGCGCTGCGTCAAGGTGACGAGCGGCGCTGTTGTCCGCCCGGAATGGGACACCGGCTGCAGCCTTTACCCGCTGGCGTGGCTTTCGTGGGACAAGGTGCGCCACAGCTACCACGGGCAAGCGGCGCTGACCGCCATGATCCCCAATCAGATCGCCGTCAACCAGCTTTTCGCCATGGGAATCCGATCGGTCAAAATGAACGCCTTTCCCAAAATCCTGTACGATAAAAGCCGCATCCCACGCTGGACAAACCGGGTGGGCGAAGCCATCGGGGTGGTCGGCAGCCCGGCCGAGCAGGTCATGGCGGCCAACCTGCGCGGCGGCGACATGTCGCAGCAGGTGGTGCAGCTCATCGACCTGCTCATCCAGCGCACGCTGGAGTTCATGGGCGCGTCTGATGCGGCGCTGGGCAACGTCAACCCGCAGAACACATCGGCCATCATCGCGACACAGAAGGCCAGCGCCATGCCGCTGGAATTGCAGCGGATGGAGTTTTACCGCTTTACCGAAGAGTGCGTCCGCATTATGGTCGATATGATGTCCGCCTATTATGGCCGCCGCCTGGCGTCGCGCGGCGAGGGAGAGAAGCCGGTCTGGTTTGACTTTGCCGCGCTGGCGCACCAGGACACCTCCATCAGGGTCGACATCGGCTCGGCGTCCTATTATTCTGAAGTGATGCAGGTGCAGACGCTGGACAACCTGTTCCAAAAGGGTATTATCAGCGACGCCGTCACCTATCTGGAAGGGATCCCCGACCGATATGTGCGGGGCAAGGCAAAAATACTGGAGCGTCTGCGCGCCCAGCAGGGGACGCAGGCAGAAAGGAGCAACCAATGGCAGCATTAAACCCCTTTGGCGCGCTGCAAAAGACCATGCTGGCCGCGGCGCTCGCCGCGCAGAAGGCGGCGTCAACGCAGCAGAGCACGGCAGGAAGGACGTCTGGCGCATCGGGCGGCAAGAGTTCTTCTTCCGGCAGCGTCGGCGCGGGATACACCCCGGCGGGAACCAACACCGACGAGGAAATCCGCAACAAAAGCCCGGAAAGCTGGTCCCTCATTCAGCAGGCCAAGGCCGATTACGACCGCGCCAAGGCTCAGGGCGACGCGGCCGGCATGCAAAAAGCCCACCAGACGGCTGAGGATGTGCGCAATATGTTCGGATATTCCGGCGGCGAGGACGGCAGTGAATACTTTGCCACCAGCGTGCAGAACCAGTCGCAGGCGCTGTACAACGACGCCATCGCCGCGATTAACCGCGCCGCCGCCGCCCAGCAGGCGGCGACCCAGGCGGCCGTAGACCGCTATATCGCATCGCTCAGCAGCCAGATCCCCGGCATCAACCAAAACGCCGCTGACGCCAACGCCGGGGCGTACCGCAACTATCTGCGCGCTACGAACCCCTTTGGGGCGGGCGCACAGCAGCAGGCGGTGCTGGGGCTGCAAAACTCCGGCTTTTCCGAAAGCAGCCTGACCGACCTGGGCAATGTGTACCAGAGCGTCGTCGGACAGAATGAGCGGGCCAGGCAGGATTATCTCAACCAGCTGGAACTGGCGCGGCAGGAGGCGGCGTTTACCGGCGATATTGAAAAAGCAAACCAGATGGCCGACGCTGCCAGGCTGATCGCCGGCCAGCGCTTTGACCAGGGCGCCGCGCTGCTGGACAACGCCATTGCGGAAAACAGCCTTGCCTTTCAGCGGCAGCAGTGGGAATACGAGATGGGGCAGGACGAGCGCAGCCAGCTGGAATATCTTGCGGCGCTGCTGGCGCAGTATGGAATTTTTGATGGTTACCGCGCCCTGGGATTGTCCAGCGAGCAGGTAGCCGCCATGGAAGCCTACTGGCGCGCCGCCCGCAGCTAAGGAGGGATAAAAAGCATGGAAGAAAGCATTCGCACGCCCCAGGATGAACGCCAGGACGACCTGTTTACCACAGACGAAGCGGCGTCCATCGCCCGACAGGAAGGGGCGGAGGCCCCCGCGCCGGAAAAAACCCCTGTGCAGCGTGCAGCCGAGCGCATACTGG
>CAJMOV010000059.1 GCA_905215125.1 uncultured bacterium
GCGTCTTTTTCTTCCAGGTGTGCTCGGGGTCGAAGATGGTATAAGGCTCGGAGCTGTCGATGTACTCGTCGTGCAGCGTCAGCACGTCGGCCAGGTATTGCCCCGTCGTGTTGTCAACCAGCCGCCAGACCTTTTTGAAATGGGGGTTGGTGATTTTTCCAACGTTTTCCGATATCTTGATGCGGGGGATGATTTCGCCGTCCTTGCCTTCGATGGCGGCGAGCTTGTAAACGCCGCCGAACACCGGCTCGCTGCGCGAGGTGATAAGCCGTTCGCCGATGCCGAAGGTGTCGATGCAGGCGCCCTGGATGATGAGATCGCGGATGCGAAACTCGTCCAGCGAGTTGGAAGCGACGATGCGGCAATCGCTCAGGCCCGCTTCATCCAGCGCTTTTCGGATGCGCTTGCTCAGATAAGCCATGTCGCCCGAATCAATGCGCACCCCTTTGAGACGGAAGCCTCGGGGCTCGAGCACCTCATGGGCAGTGCGGATGGCGTTGGGCAGGCCGCTTTTCAGTACATTGTAGGTGTCGATGAGCAGGGTGCAGTCCTGGGGATAGGTTTCGGCATAGGCACAGAAGGCCTCATATTCGCTGTCGAACATCTGGACCCAGCTGTGGGCCATGGTGCCTGCTGCGGGGACGGCATAGTCCCGGTCGCACAGCACGCAGGCTGTGCCGGCGCATCCGCCGATATAGGCCGCCCGCGCGCCCAGCACAGCGCCGTCGGCCCCTTGCGCCCGGCGCGAGCCGAACTCCAGCACGGCGCGGCCCTGGGCGGCTCGTACCATCCGACTGGCTTTGGTGGCGATCAGGCTTTGGTGATTGATGGTCAGAAGCACCATGGTTTCGATGAACTGGGCCTGCATGACGGGGCCGCGCACCGTGACAATGGGCTCGCCGGGAAAGATGGGGCTGCCCTCCGGCACGGCCCACACGTCGCACGCGAAGCGGAAATTGCGGATGTATTCCAGGAAGCGTTCGGAAAAGCAATGCTTTGAACGCAGGTAGGCGATGTCCTCGTCGTCAAAATGGAGGTTTTGCAGGTAATTCACCAGCTGCTCCGTTCCTGCCATGATGGCGTAGCCGCCGCCGTCGGGAACCTTGCGGAAAAACATGTCGAAATAGGCGATGGTGTCGCCCACGCCCTGTTCCAGATAGCCGTTTGCCATGGTGAACTCGTAAAAGTCGGTCAGCATGGAATAATTTTTTTTGAGCAGCATTGCCCAACACTCTCCTGTTCCGGCGCGCCGCTTGCGGCGCGTCCGTTGTAATTATGGCTGCTGTGTCGCTGCGCCGGCGGCATCACCCAGCCGCTCTGCATGAAAGCCGTATCGCAGCTATTATATCACATTGTTCAGTAAATAGCACCGTCATATCTCACAATAAAACAGGCTGAGAGAGCCCCGCAAGGGCTCTCCGGCGCAAAGCCAGGCGCCGTGCAGCCGGCTCCCCCGCAAAATGTTGCTTCGGCAGGTAGACAAAGGGCGGATGCCCTGTTACAATCAGATTATGGCATCAGATAATAAGGAGGGATATTCCCCTATGCAGTATATCAGCACCCGCGGGCAGACGGATGCCGTGGCATCGGCAGGCGCCATTCTGCGCGGCCTGGCCCTGGACGGCGGGCTGTACCTGCCCGACACCTTGCCCGCTGTGCCGCCCGGGGACATTGGGCGTATGTCCGAGCTGCCCTATGCCGTCCTGGCGGCCCGGCTGCTGTCGCGCTGGCTGACCGATTACAGCGAAGACGAGCTGCTGGCCTTTACGCGGGCTGCCTATGCGCCCGAGCGCTTCGCGCCCGCGGACGTCGCGCCTCTGCGCCGGCTGGACCGGGATACGTCGGTGCTCGAGCTGTTCCACGGCCCGACCTGCGCCTTTAAGGACTTTGCCCTGCAAATGCTGCCCTGGCTGCTGACAGCCGCCGCGCGCAAATGCGGCGAAAATAAAACAATCGCCATCCTGACGGCAACATCGGGCGACACGGGAAAGGCGGCTATGATGGGCTTTATGGATGTGCCGCAGACCTGCATAGCCGTCTTTTATCCAGATGGAGGCACCAGCGATATTCAGCGACTGCAAATGGCCGCCCAGCAGGGAAACAACGTCGCTGTCTTTGCCGTGCGCGGCAACTTTGATGATGCGCAGAGCGGCGTCAAGGCCCTGTTTACTGATGAGGGGCTGGCCCGCCGCCTGGCGAGGGAGGGCATTATGTTGTCCTCGGCCAATTCCATTAATTGGGGTCGCCTGGCGCCACAAATCGTATATTATTACTCCGCCTATGCGCGATTGGTCAAGAACGGGGTTATCACCTTGGGGGAAAGGGTCAATTTTTGTGTGCCGACAGGCAATTTCGGCAATATCCTGGCCGGGTATCTGGCGAAAAAAAGCGGCCTGCCCGTCGGAAAGCTGATCTGCGCGTCCAACCGCAACAACGTTCTGACCGACTTCATCCATACGGGCGTGTACGACAAAAACCGTCCCTTTGCCCGCACGGCGTCCCCTTCGATGGATATCCTGATCTCATCCAACCTTGAACGTTTGCTTTTCCTGCTGTCCGGCCGCGACAGCGCGCGCTGCCGCGATTGGATGGAGGGGCTGAAAACGGCCGGGAGGTATGACGTTGGTCCCGATATGCTGTGCGCGCTGCGGGAGGAAGGCTTTGCCGCCGGCTGGTGTGACGATGCGGACACAGCGGAGGAAATTGCCCGTGCCTTCCGCGAAGACAGCTATCTTTGCGATCCCCATACCGCCGTCGCGCTGCGCGCGGCTCGGCGGGAAAGGGAGAAAACCGGCGACAGGACGCACACTGTAGTGCTGGCGACGGCCTCTCCCTTCAAATTCGCCCCAGCCATTCTGCCTGCGTTAGGGGTTGATGCCTGCGGCAGCGGGTTTGACCTGCTGCGCCGCTTGTCCCAGGTGTCGGGACAGCCTGTGCCGCCTTCTCTCGCCGGTCTGGAGCAGGCGGCGGTGCGGTTTACGTCGGTATGGGAAAAAACGCAGATGCGCGATGCCCTATGCGGCTGGCTGGAAGGAGGGGAAGCACAGTGAAATCGGTTGTTTTTCTCGCCGACGGCATGGCCGATCGGCCTGTGGACGAGCTGGCCGGCATGACCCCGCTGGAAAAGGCGTCTACCCCGAACATGGATGCCCTGGCGCAAAACGGTCTGTTCGGTCTGACGCGCACCGTGCCGGAGGGGATGCCTCCCGGCAGCGACACGGCCAACCTGTCGGTCTTTGGCTACGACCCCAGGAAGTGGTACACCGGCCGCTCGCCGCTGGAGGCGGTCAGCATGGGCGTTGAGCTGAGCGAGACAGACGTTGCATACCGATGCAATTTCGTCACCCTTTCCAGCGCACAGTCGATGGAGGAAGCCGTCATGGAAGATTACAGCGCCGGGGAGCTCTCCACCGGGGAGGCCGCCGAGCTGGTCGATTTTCTCAACGTGCGTTTTCATACGGCGCGCACCCATCTTTTCCCTGGCATTACTTACCGCCATTGTCTGGTTCATTACGACGCCGAGACAGGCGCCGTCCTGACCCCGCCGCACGACATATCGGGAAAGCCTGTACGCGAATATCTGCCACACGGGCAGTATGCCGGCCTGCTGCGGTCGATGATGGAATATTCCTACGAGGTGCTGCGTGATCACCCCGTCAACGTCCGCCGCGTCATCGAAGGCAAGCCGCCGGCGACGGCGGTATGGTTCTGGGGGGAGGGACGAAAGCCTTCCCTGCCCACCTTTCAGGAAAAATACGGCGTGCGCGGCAGCGTCATCTCGGCCGTCGACCTCATCCAGGGCATCGGGCTGTGCGCCGGGCTGCGGGTCATCCGCGTTGAAGGGGCGACGGGCAATTACCACACCGATTTTGCCGCCAAGGGCCGCGCCGCCATCGAAGCGCTGCGCGAAGGGGACGACTTCGTCTATATCCATGTCGAGGCCCCCGATGAATGTGGACACCGACATGAAATCAGCGAAAAGGTTTATTCCATCGAGCAGATCGACCACAAAATCATCGCCCCTGTTATGGATTATCTCCGCGGCTGCGGCGAGGACTATTCCGTCCTGCTCATGCCCGACCATCCGACCCCGCTTGACATCCGCACCCATACGTCCGAGCCGGTGCCCTTCGCCCTGATGCGCAAGGGTGACTGCGGGCTGGAGCCGCGTCGTTTTACTGAGAAGCAGGCCCTTTCGGCAGGCGTGTATCTCAGCGACGCCTATACCCTGATGGATCGCCTGTTGGGGAAGAAGGGATAGCGGCGGACGCGGTTTCCCGAAGACAATGCACCGGCAAAGATCGGCAGAGGGCCTGTTATCCCCACAGCCGCACCATAAGCGCCGCCAATCCGTGCTGGGCGGAACAGGGGCAGCTCCAAAGCTGCTGCGCGGTATCACCAGGGATTGCAAAGCTGCGTCCGCCCGGGCCTGCATAAGTGGGAAAGGAGAAAAGATATGCATGCTGTAGTTGATTGCGTCAAGCACTATGCGGGGCAGATGCTGCCGTATATGCAGATTGCCCTGCCTGTTTATTTGATCGTCCGCACAGCAATCCTAGCCCGAGGTCGGCCCTCCGGGAAGGAAATCAAATGGCTGCGGGAAGGGCTGTTGCTTTGTTTCGTTCTGTTTTGCGTCGGCCTCGCGTCGCAGGCTGTTTTGCCGGCGCGAAATGGCACGCAAATTTTAACGGTGTTTTCCGAGGGCTGGGGAGAAGATGCGCGAAGGGGAGGATTCAATTTCGTCCCCCTGCGAACCATTTGGGAGTATTATACCAGAGGCTACGTCCCACTGTTTACCGACAATGTCCTGGCCAATATTGGAATATTTGCGCCCATCGGATTCTGCGTGCCTATGCTTTGGCCCCGCTGGAGAAAATGGAGTAAAACCGTCCTGCTAGGCGCGGCTATCTCCTGTTCGGTAGAAATCTGGCAGATTTTTATTCTTCGTGCTGTCGATATCGACGACGTCATCCTCAACACCCTGGGGGCTGCACTCGGGTATGCCTGCTTTGCTGTGCTACGCAAGTGCATGGCTCTTATTGCGAAAAAGAATACATGATTAGAAAAGGGACTTAATCAAGCCCCTTTTCTGATCATAGCCTGCGGCAATTTAGCTCGTAACAAATGTTTCAAGGAGGGGATTTTGCCGCTCGCCGCTGCTGTTTGACAGAACTCTTCCAAAAGGTGTATAATAAACCGTTAAAACAACATCCAGAGAGGATTTTCAATATGATTCGAAACGATCTCCGCAACATCGCCATTGTCGCGCACGTCGACCATGGCAAGACCACCCTGGTGGATGAAATGCTCAAGCAGAGCGGCGTCTTCCGCGAAAATCAGGCGGTGGCCGACCGCGTCATGGATTCAGGCGACCTCGAGCGCGAGCGCGGCATCACCATATTGGCAAAGAACACATCGGTGTATTACAAAGACGTCAAAATCAACGTCGTCGACACGCCGGGTCACGCTGATTTCGGCGGCGAGGTCGAGCGTGTGCTCAAAATGGTCAGCGGCGTGCTGCTTTTGGTCGACGCGGCCGAAGGCCCCATGCCGCAGACCCGCTTTGTGCTGCAAAAGGCCCTGTCGCTGGGGCACAAGGTCATTGTTGTCATCAACAAAATCGACCGGCCCGACGCCCGCATCGACGAAGTGGTCGACGAGGTGCTCGACCTGCTCATCAGCCTTGACGCCAACGACGACCAGCTCAACAGCCCGGTGCTGTTCTGCTCGGGCCGCGATGGCACGGCCGCTTTGTCGCCCGATGGCCCCATGCAGGATTTGTCCCCCCTGTTTGAAACCATTTTAAGCCATATCGATCCGCCAGAGGGGGATCCGGATGGCCCGCTTCAGCTGCTGGTCTCTTCTATTGATTACAACGATTACGTTGGCCGCACCTGTACCGGCCGTATCGAGCGCGGCGCGGCGCGGCGCACCCAGGAAATCATCGTCACCCCTTATCACCGGAACCACCCCGATTACAAGGCCAAGGCCGTCAACCTGTTCCAGATAGAAGGGCTTAAGCGCACCCCCATCGAGCAGGCGCAGGCGGGCGACATCATCTGCCTGTCCGGCATAGCCGACATCACCATTGGCGACACCGTCTGCGATGTTGAGCATCCGGAGCCGCTGCCTTTTGTCAAGATTTCCGAGCCGACGGTGGAAATGACCTTCTCGGTCAACAACGGCCCCTTTGCCGGGCGGGAAGGAAAGTTCGTCACCTCGCGCCATCTGCGCGACAGGCTGCAGCGCGAGCTTTTAAAGGACGTCTCCCTGCGCGTGCAGGACACCGACACGACGGAGAGCTTCCGCGTCGCTGGCCGCGGAGAAATGCACCTGTCCATCCTCATCGAGACTATGCGGCGCGAGGGGTACGAGTTTATGGTGGGGGCGCCCAAGGTGCTGCTGCATGAGGAAAACGGCGTCACCATGGAACCAGTCGAGCGCTTTGTCTGTGACGTGCCGGCCGATTACGTCGGGGCCGTCATGGAAAAGTTGGGGGCGCGCAAGGGGGATTTGCAGCAGATGAACCCACAGGGCGATCGTATGCGTATCGAATACCTCATCCCCGCCCGCGGATTGTTCGGCTACCGCAACGAATTTTTGACCGACACGCGCGGCGAAGGCATTATGAGCAGCGTGTTCGACAGCTTCCAGCCCTATAAGGGGGAAATTCCTACACGCCCGACCGGATCGCTCGTCGCCTTTGAAACGGGAGAGGCCGTCACCTACGGCTTATACAACGCGCAGGAGCGTGGGGCGCTGTTCATCGGTCCCGGCACGCCGGTTTACGAGGGCATGGTGGTCGGCCAGTCGCCCAAGAGCGAGGACATCACCGTCAACGTCTGCAAAAAAAAGCATGTCACCAATATGCGCGCCAGCGGCAGCGACGAGGCATTGCGCCTGACGCCGCCGCGTAACATGAGCCTGGAAATGTGCATCGAGTTCATCACCGACGATGAGCTGATTGAGGTCACGCCCAAAAGCCTGCGCATCCGCAAACGCATCCTCAATAACCAGCAGCGCATGAAGCAGAAGTTCGGGGGAAAGTGATTTGAGACAACCGGACAGGGAACAGGCCGCGCTTGAGTGGCTGGAACGCGACCGGCTGCTGCATATCTGTATGAGCGAATCCGTACGCCGCGGACATGCCGACGTCCTGTACGCCGGCGCAGACGGCGTGCTGCTGCGCGACGATACCGCCGAAACCATCCAAGCCAGCTTTGTATCCGCACAGTCGATGCAGCCTTGGCTGGAGACCATATGCGGCAGCGGGCTGGACGTCGTTGCCCACCAGGATTTTGCCGAGCCGCTGCTTGCCCCTCTGCTTCCTGGGCGCACGGGGCGCATGAACTGTTATCACTCGGTTTACACCAAGAAAGAGCCGCTTCCCGAAACCCTGCCCGAGGGGGCGAGCATCGCGCCGTTGACGCTGGATGACGCCGAACGCGCAGAAAGCGTTTATCAAAACGCCCCGCCGGGTTACGTCACAAGGCGCATCCAGGCGGGAGTTATGCTGGGCGTTTTTTACGGCGACGAGCTGGCCGGTTTTATTGGCGAGCATACAGAAGGGGCACTGGGGATGTTGGAGGTGCTGCCACAGTACCGCCGCCGCGGCCTGGCCAGCGCGCTGATGGCGGCGAACATCAACGCGGCGCTCAGACGAGGGGAAATTCCGTTTGGCCAGATTGTCACCGGTAATGAACCTTCCCTCGCCCTGTCCCGGTCGTTGGGGCTGGAGATTTCCCAGGGCGTTATTACCTGGTTTTTTGCCTGACGATGGACGGCAGATACATTGAAAGCGTCCGCCTGAAGCGTCCTCCGCAGGAAGAGTATCTTAAGCGCTTGCCGGCGGTGCGGTATTTGCAGGCAGGGAACACCCTGCGGTTTACGCAGGACGTCGCCTTTTTCGTCGGGGAGAACGGTACAGGAAAATCCACGCTGCTGGAGGCCATTGCCATCGCCTGCGGTTTCAACGCCGAAGGGGGTACGCGCAACTTCAGCTTTTCTACAAAGGAAACCCATTCTTCTCTCTGCCGATGTCTGACGGTGGCGCGCAAACGTTACCCGAGGGACGGCTTTTTCCTGCGGGCCGAGAGCTTTTATAATGTCGCAACCAATATTGACCAGATGGATGAGGAGGAGGGGCTGGGGCCGCCCGTAATCGATAGCTACGGCGGCATTTCGCTGCACCGACAGTCGCACGGCGAGAGCTTTCTGGCGCTGGTGCAGTACCGTTTCGGTGGCCGGGGGCTTTACCTTCTGGACGAGCCGGAAGCGGCCTTGTCCCCCTCGCGGCTTTTAACGCTGCTGGCCGAAGTGCAACGTCTGGTACGCTGCGATTCGCAGCTTATCATAGCCACTCATTCCCCCATCTTGATGGCATATCCCGGCGCGCAAATCTTCCAGCTGGACGAAGACGGTATCCATGAGGTTGGCTACCGCGAAACGGAGCATTACCAGCTGACACGGCGTTTTTTGGAAAACCCCGAGCGCATGCTTCGGTATTTGCTGGAGGAAGAATAAAGAAACCCCGGATCAGCGATCCGGGATTTTTATTTTACACCGGCTGTTGCTCTGCCGCCGGCTGGGTGCGCCGTGGGAAGAACCAGCGCTTGGTCAGCGCATAGCAGACCGGCGTCAGCCACAGCAGCAGACAATAGGGAATGGCAGCGACGGAGACCCCCAGCATTTGCAGCGGTACGGCGCAGGCGACAGACCATGGAATCAACCCCGCTATCATGACGACGGAATTGGAGATATCGATGGCGAGTTCGCTTCGCGGCGCGCCCAAGTCGTCGTAAACACGGGATAACATCTGCGCGTTGAGCATGATAGCGATGGTCTGGTTGCAGAAAACGCCTGTTGTGGCGAAACTGGTGGCAGTCATGGTACCGAACAGACCTATTTTTCGCGCGAACAGGCCGATTTTGTCTTGGACGCCATCCAACATATGGGTACCTTCAAATACTCCTGAGAAAGTACCGGAAAGAAAAACAATGCAGATGACGTTGAACATAGACTTAACCCCGCCGCCGGCCAGGACGGCGGACAGCGCGCCACCTTCGGGCGTGTAGCCCAGCAGGGCGATTTTGACGGCGTCCCACGCCGGCACGCCTTGGAGAAAGACGGTAGTGCAGAAAGAAGCGGCGATGCTGGCTAACAAAGCCCAGCGCACCTCCAGCCCGAAAAGGGGCAACGCCAGCATCAGAATGGCGGGGACGACCACCCAGAAGGACAGGTCAAAGCCGTTCGAAAGGGCGTCCAGCATGGCGGGGCCGACAGAGTCCACAGGACTTTGGTAAGCCAGCACAGCGAACAGAACGACA
>CAJMOV010000060.1 GCA_905215125.1 uncultured bacterium
GACGACGGGCAAAGCGTCGCCGACGTTTTGCTGAGCATGTCCGCTCCGGACGGCGAAGCCCAGCGCACGGACGAGCCGGCGCCCGACAAAGATGAGAATGCCGCCCCTGCTCAAATCGCCCTGCCGGAAAGCGCGCCGCCGGAAATCCTCGCCGATCTTCCTCCCGCCAACGTCACTAGCGTCACCATCGACGGCAAATCGTCCGGCTATGTAGGCAGCGGGTCGGTATACATCCAAAACCGTTCCAAGTATGACATAGACATCCCGGCTCTGCTGGCCGCGGACGACGGCGTCAAGCTGTCGGGCGACGATGTGCAGGTTCTCATTATGCACACCCACGGCAGCGAAGCCTATACGCCCGACCCTCTCAACAATTATACCCCCACCGATACCGACCGCACTACCGATACCCGCTACAACGTCGTTCGCGTCGGCGATGAAATTCAGAAGGTACTGGAGTCGCGAGGCATCAAGACCGTCCATTCCACCAAGCTGCACGACAGTCCGGCCTACAACGGCTCCTACAACCGCGCGCTGGATGACATCTCGGCCCAAATCAAAGAACATCCCTCTATCAAGGTGGTCATCGACGTACACCGTGACGCCATGGAAACCCAAAACGGCACCAAATATAAAACTGTGGCTGAAGTAAACGGCGAAACCATGGCCCAGTTGATGTTTGTCGCCGGCACCGACGGCGGCGGCCTGAGCCACGACAACTGGAAAAGCAACCTATCTGGCAAGATGAAGCTGCAGGATCGGCTCAACACCACCTACCCTGGACTGATGCGCCCCCTCAACATCCGCGATGAGCGCTTTAACCAGCACGTCACCCGCGGCAGCATGCTGCTAGAGGTGGGCACATCGGGCAATAGCCTGCCTGAGGCGCTGGCATCGGTTCGTCTCTTTGCCAATGCTCTGGCAGATGAGCTGCTTTCACGCTGATTTTGACCGGCGTTCAAGCCCTTTTGCGCTTTACACCGGCTGCCGCATTTGCTATGATAGGAAATAAATACTATTATCTGAAGGAAGTGTGGCCATGAATATCGGAGGCAAGCACACGGCGCTGGCAAAAAAGCTGCGCGCCCATCTGGAGAGCTGTCTAAACGATAAGACAGCGGGCATCAGCGCCGCCATCATGGTGGGCGGCGAGGTGGCGGCGTCCTGCTGCGCCGGTACGCGCGGCGTCGATCGCACCTGCGCCGACATTGGCGACCTGTACAATGTGGGCTCGATTTCTAAGGTCTATTGTGCCGCCGCCGTCATGAAACTGGTAGAAATGGGCCTTGTTGGTCTGGACGATCCCGTTTGCCGGCATCTGCCCCGCTTTAAAACCCGCGACGAGCGCTATAAGGACATCACCGTCCGTATGACGCTCAACCATTCTTCCGGCCTGCCGGGCAGCAACTACCGCAAAACCTTTGGCCCGGAGTGGATTTTTGACGACAGCCTGGAGGAGAGCTTTGCCTACTGGCAGGACTGCAAGCTCAAGGCCGACCCCGGCGCCTTTTCCGTCTACTGCAACGAAGGCTTTGAACTGGCGGCCGCGCTGGTCGAGCAGTTGACGGGTATGAAATACTATGACTTCCTGCGCCGTGAAATTCTTGACCCCATCGGAGCGAGTTCGACCGGCGTGGCAATGCACGCCATCGGAAGCCGACGCCTGATGTCCGCCCTGGGCAAAAAGCCAGAGCTGGTCAGCGTCGTCGGCGCCGGCGCCATCCGTACCGATATGGAGGACTGCGCCCGCTTCGGTCAGCTGTTCCTCGAGCCCAACGGCGTTTTGAGCGCGCAGAGTATTGCGGAAATGAGCGCCAAACAGGGCGTTACCTTTTTGAAAAACGACTGCTTCGGCGCAAATTACGGCCTGGGATGGGACAGCGTCTCCTTTCATTCCCCCTATGCTGAGCTCGGCCCAGGCACGCTGACGAAAGGGGGCGGCACCACCCAGTTTTCCAGCCAGCTCATTGTCAGTCCCTCCTACGGCGTGTCGGCTGCGATATCAGCCACGCCCGGCTTTGCCGTCAGCCCGACTGACATCCTGTGCCAGATGATTTCCATTACGCTCAAGGATCTTGGCATTGCCGACATCACGCCTGCAAGCGGCGCGAGCAAAGCCCCGGCTGACGTCCCGCAGGACGTCGCTGAGCGTTACAACCGGTATTTTTATTCCTCCTATGGCATATTCCGGCCGGAATTTGAAGGCAGCCGTATGCGCATGAGAATATACTGCGGCGGCGGCAAGTGGGACAGCCATCCCCGTCTGCCTGAAATGCAGTACGACGGCGAGCGCTTTTTCTGCGACAGCGGCACGGGCGTTTTCGAAGACTACGGCGGCGTCACCTATTATATTACCCCCCTGCTGGACGATATTTGCCCCTTCTGCCAGACTGCGCCCACCCTGCCGCCCCTCAGCGACGGCTGGCGCGCCCGCCTGGGGAAAAAATACCTGGCCTGCAACCTGCCCAGCCGGGATTTCTTCCAAGACTCAGGCCATGGCGTCATTGTAGAGCAGCCCTTTGACAGCGGCGTGCTTTCCTTTACACAGCCTTCAACACCGGACGGCCCCCAGTCCTATCTTGTGGCTGCCAGCTGCGGCGACGACGACACTGACATGTTCCAAACTACCCCCGGCATGGGCGCGCGCGACCAGTACGCCCCCTTCATTATCCGCAGGGCCGGCGTCGAATACCTGCAAATTACCGGCTTTATCTATGTGGATGCCGACACCCTCCCCACGCTTTGCGAGGGGGACGTATATGTTTCCGGTGAAAACGGCAACGCCCAATTTCGTCTGCCGGATGGCTGCCGTCCGCATTTTTCCGTACCGGCTGGAGCAAGGGTGCTTATCCTTAACAGCAAATTAGAAATTGTTTACAACAGCGACAGGGATGCAGCCATTCCTGACGGGCTGGGCGAGGGATACATCCTGTTTACCAGCGACCTCCCCACCGTCATTCCGGTCAGCCTGACATAAAATCAGCGCAGAAAAAACTCGTTTTATCTCATCACGGCCGCAGGAAGGCTTTTCTTCCTGCGGCCGTTTTTCACTGTGCCTTTGTCCTGCCTTTCCCTGTCGTTCATCCCGACCGCCCGCCTTTCCGAATCCAATGAAACGCTGCAGCAGCCCTGTATGTATAAATGCTCTGACGGCCGCTTGACAATAGTCTGGAATCGGACTATAATAAAATAGTCCGATTCCAGACTAATAAAGGAGGTCGTGTTATGACCGACAAAGCAGTTGTAGACGAGCAGCTGCACCGCTATTATGCCTTATGGCGGGAAAGCAACGCCGTCTACGAGGATTGGGCCAAAAAGCAAGGGTTATCTTTTAACAGCCTTTTGGTTCTTTATTCCTTTGACGAGCACGGGGAAAGCTGCACACAGAAAATGATCAGTCAGGAGTGGACAATACCCAAGCAAACCGTCAATACAATATTGAAGGACTTTGAAAAAAAGGGCTATATTGAGCTGGTTCCCCTGCCGGCTGACAAACGCAACAAGGTAATACGGCTGACCCCTGCAGGCAGGGCCTTTTGTGACAGAATGATTGCCGCGCTACATGAAAAGGAGCTGCTCGTCATGAAAAAGATGGGTTTAAGCCGTATGGCCGAGTTAAACGACAGCCTGGCCCTGTTTATCGAACTATTCCGCAAAGGAGATTTACAGGAAAATGTCTAATCCGCGCAGCTTTATTCGTTTTGTTTTCCCGTCCGTGCTGGCATTTGCTCTTTCGGGCGTATACACCATTGTAGATGGATTTTTCGTTGGCAACAGACTGGGCGATATGGGCCTGGCTTCCATTAATCTGCGCTTTCCCATTTCTGCTTTCATCCAGGCCGTAGGCACGGGAATCGGCCTGTCCGGCGCCATTCGTTTCACCATACTCCGGGGGCAGAAAAAGCAGGGGGAGGATACCGAATGTTTTTCCGGCACCCTGCTGCTGCTTTTGCTTGTCAGCGGCCTTTTGACGGCGCTGGTGTTCCTCTTCCTTCCCTTTCTGCTTCGGCTGCTCGGGGCGGAGGGCGAGCTGTACACCCTGACGGCCGAATACGTCCGGGTCATTGCGCTGGGCACGGTATTTCAGGTTTTTGCGACCGGCCTTGTTCCCTTTATCCGCAACCTGGGAGGGGCTGCTTTTGCCATGCTGTCCATGGTTGCCGGCTTTTTGACCAATATTGCGCTTGATTACCTGTTTGTATGGGTCAACGGTCAAGGTATGGCCGGCGCAGCGTGGGCAACCATCATCGGGCAGGCCGTTACCATGACGGCGACTATCCTATATATCGTCAAAAAGAGGGTCGGCTTTGTCATTGTACCGCGGAAAAAGCTGCTTATGCTGTTTACCTCTGTTTTGAAGGTGTCCGCCGCTCCGTTCGGGCTGACCTTCTCGCCGCAGATTACAACCATATTGATGAACCGCTTCCTAATGAGCTACGGCGGGGAGCAGTCGGTTGCCGTATACGGCTGCATCGCCTATATCACAGCCATCATTTACCTGCTTTTGCAAGGCGTGGGCGACGGCAGCCAGCCGCTAATCAGCCGATATTTCAGCGAGGATAATCTGCCTGTCATGAAGCAGATGCGCAGATTGGCTTATCTCTCAAGCGCCGCGATGGCGTTTGCCTGCATGACCGGGTTCTTTTTCGCCCGGGGACACGTCGGGCTTCTCTTCGGCGCGTCTGCCGAAACCAATCTAAGCGTTTCCCGTATCCTTCCCCTCTTTCTGACGTCTCTTTTATTCCTGTCCTATGTCAGAATCACGACGTCGTTTTTCTATGCCACGGAAAAAAGCGCTTTGTCCTATCTTTTGGTGTACGCCGAACCGGTTTCCCTGCTTGTCCTGCTGCTCACGCTTCCCCGTATTCAGGCTTTGGGACTCTGGGGCGTGTGGATAGCCGTTCCCCTTGCGCAGTTGGTTACCTGGTGCCTTTCCCTTCTGGTCAAGAAAAGGGTCGATCGGCAGATAGATGGGTGTCTCTCTGCCGCTTCACAGCCGGAAGTCTCCCCTGTCTAATAGCACGCAAAGCGCAGCTGCCGGCTGTCAAGCCGGCAGAACGAAACAAAAGGCTGCCAGCCCTCTCGGCCGGCAGCCTAATTGAATCTAACTGAACGCTCTGTTGCGCTTACAGCACGCGCACTGTTTTCATCTCAGCCGTGATACCTTTGGCGGCATCTTCGACGATCCTGTCGACCACATCCATGCCGTCGGTCACCTTGCCAAACGCGGCATACTGGCCGTCAAGATGAGGCGCGTCCTCAACCATGATAAAAAACTGACTGCCAGCTGAATCATAATGCTGCGCGCGGGCCATGGACAGCACGCCGCGGGTATGCTTCAGATCGTTTTTAATGCCGTTGGCGGCAAATTCTCCTTTGATTTCATACCCTGGGCCGCCCATGCCGGTGCCTGTCGGGTCTCCGCCCTGGATGACAAAGCCGGGCACAACGCGGTGGAAAACCACTCCGTCATAAAACCCGCTCTTGGCCAGCTTGACAAAATTTTCCGTTGAAATGGGGGCGATGTCGGGGTACAGCTCCAGCGCAATGACGCTGCCGTCCTGCAATTCGATTTCCGCTTGTATGGATTTCATACACATCCCTCGCTTCTCAGTCATTTCCGCAGCGCGGATACCTTATTGTACCACATCGCACCCTTTGGCACAAGGCGCATCTCCGCTGTGTTCTTCCTTCCCTTGTTGTATGCAGTACGATATGATAAAATCAAGGGCAGGAGGGGTGTCTATGGATCTGCATGATCTTATCGCCGCAGAGCTGACGGAAGCAAAATCGCTCGGCGCGCTGATTTACCTCATCCGCGCCGGGCGCGAGCTGGAATTTTCCGTAGAAGGCAAAATGTATTTTCTCTCCCGTGATCGCTCGGCTCAATATGCTTCGCTGTGGGACGGCGACAGCGAGCAGAGCTTTAACAGCGTCGAAGAGCTGCTGTCGCGGGCCGCCGTTAACGGCAGGCCTTTTCTCGAGCAATGGAAAAAAGCCCGGATTGAAGCCCTGTTTTAATTTCGCCTGTCGACCGGCCGCGCCTGGTGCGCAGCCGCTTTTTTATGCCGAAAAACGCCTTTATCCCTGTCTGCGCGCCGGCATAGGCCCCGTCCCCTGCGAAAGCCCGCCTAGCTGAAGGCTGCGCTCCTCCTCCATCTCGGTCATATGGGACCAATACCGCTTTGGCATCATGGTCATACGGCATTGGGGGTTATATCGCCCTTCTACACCGATGGCTTTATAAAAACTCTTCCACAGCCCGCGCCAGGCTTCTTCTTTTGCATCGGGCGGCGGAAAGCTGACGCTGCCGCAGATAATCCGCCACTTCCCCCCCTGGCAGCACAATACCTGCCGATGCACGTCGTCCTGAATGACAATGCGCTCGCCGGGGAATCGGGTGGAAAAGTGGGCGCCAAGGCCGGGCAGCACCTGATTTTTTGGTGAAACAACGGCCGTGAGCACTCCGCCATGCTCGACAAAGCGGACAAATCCGGTTAAAAGGTGGGTTTCCTGCCGGGCGCTGTATGCCGCGGCACGAAGTGCAGAAACCGACCGGTCATGGATGGCCTGGGCCGCCATCGGCCCCATCCTGCGTGCGAGAAGCAGCAGCCGAAGGAGGTGCATCTCCCTCTGCGGCAGGCAGGACAGAAACCCGTCCTGAGCCAGGGTACAGACATCGGGGCCAAGGCGTCGCAGCCAGCCTGCGACGCGCAGCGCTTCCTCCGCCCTCGTTTCAATAAGGCGGGATGGGTACAGGCTTTGCTGCGCCTGCTGCTCAACTGTGATATCTCCCGGCGCTTCCCGCAGGGAAAAGCACTGGAACACGCAGCAGAGAAAGCCTTCCCATGTTCCGTCATATAAATAGCGTTCACTGCCCTGCCTCATGGGGCGAGACACCTCCTTAAATCGTCGTCGCTCACTTCAAACAGAGAAAGCTGCTCGCCCTGTCCCGGCAGCGCAGCCAGGGATTTATCGGATAGCAGGCCGCGCAGGATGCTCTCAGTACTGTAATGGGCGCAGCGGGACGCCTTACCGCCGCAGGTGATGAAATAGCGCGCACGCTTGAGCACCACTCCGATTTTCTTCAGCTCGTCAAACCCCAGGGAATGACACCGCCTGGCCTGTACAATGCGTCCCGCGCTGCGAACCCCAATGCCCGGGACGCGCAACAGAAGGTCATACGGAGCGCGGTTAACCTCGACCGGGAAATACTCGGGATGGTGCAGAGCCCAGTTGCACTTGGGATCGATAAGCGGATTCAGATTGGGATTCTTTTCGTCGATAATTTCACTGGCGTCAAAACGGTAAAAGCGCAGAAGCCAGTCAGCCTGATACAGCCGGTGCTCACGCAAGAGGGGCGGCCGGGTGCCGACGGCAGGCAGGTTTTTCCCCGCGACAACGGGCATATACGCCGAGAAAAAGACCCGCTTGAGGGCGTATTTTTTATACAGCCCGGCGGCCAGTGACAGGATTTGATAATCGCTGTCCGGCGTAGCGCCGATGATCATCTGGGTGCTCTGTCCCGCAGGGACAAAGCGGGGCGCGCGTCGATATCGGACAAGATCGCTTTTTCGTTCGGCAATCCCCCTGCTGATTTGTCCCATGGGCTTTAAAATACTTTCCCTGTTTTTCTGCGGGGCGAGCAGCTGAAGGCTTTGCTGCGAAGGCAGCTCGATGTTGACGCTCATCCTATCGGCCTGCAGGCCGAGCGCTTCGACAAGCCGGGGATCGGCCCCTGGGATGGCTTTGACGTGGATATAGCCGCCAAAGCGGTATTCCCCGCGCAAAAGCGTCAGTACCCGCAGCATCTGCTCGCAGGTGTAGTCGGGATTTTTGACAACAGCGGAGGAAAGGAAAAGCCCCTCAATGTAATTGCGCCGGTAAAGCTGCATGGTCAGCTCGGCTAGCTCCCGAGGGGTAAAGGAGGCGCGGGGAGTGTCTCCGCTCCGCCGGTTGACACAGTAAGCGCAGTCATAGGCGCAGGCATTGCTCATCAACACCTTGAGCAGGGAGACGCAACGGCCGTCGCTTGCAAAGGTATGGCAGATACCGCCTGCCACCGTACTGCCGATTCCCCCTGCTGGGGCGGCGCGCCGCACACCGCTTGACGTGCAGGCGACGTCGTATTTTGCCGCATCGGCCAGCACTGCCAGCTTGTCCATCAGGTCCATTGCTTAATCCCCCTTATCAAAGAACGTTTGTTCTTATAATAAGATAGCACATTTGTTCTGATTTGTAAAGGGAGAAAAAGAAAAAGCACCCCAAAGGGTGCTTTTCCCGCTTTACGGATTAATAGTTCTTGGCCTGCAGGGCGAAATAAGCCTTCGGGTGCTCACAAACAGGGCAAATTTCCGGTGCGGAAGACCCGACATGCAAATGGCCGCAGTTGGCGCACTGCCAGACATGCTCGCCCGTCTTGACAAAGACGTGGCCGGTCTCAACATTGCCCAGCAGGGCTTTGTAGCGTTCTTCGTGTTCTTTTTCAATGGCTCCGACCGCTTCAAACAGATAGGCGATTTTGTCAAAGCCTTCCTCCTTGGCTGTTTTGGCAAATTCGGCGTACATCTCGGTCCATTCATAATTCTCGCCTGCGGCGGCGTCTTTCAGGTTCTCTGCGGTGCCCGGCATACCGTCATGCAGCAGCTTAAACCAGATTTTGGCGTGCTCCTTCTCATTGTCGGCCGTCTCCAGGAAGATGCGGGCAATTTGCTCGTATCCTTCCTTCTTGGCCTTGGACGCATAGTAGGTATATTTGTTGCGGGCCTGGGATTCGCCGGCAAAAGCGGCCAGCAGGTTGGCTTCGGTCTTGCTGCCTTTCAGATTCATTTTTCATTCTCCTCTTTCACTGTATTCTTTTTTTCCGCACAGTCCTTGCAAATGCCGTACAGAATCAAGTCGTGTCCGGTAACAGTATAGTCGGTCTCGGCCTGCACCTGCCTGTCCAGTGCTTCCAGTCCGGGCAGATGAACGTCTGCAATGCAGCCGCACGATTTACAGATGATATGGTAATGCTCATGCAGCGTACCGTCAAAATGATCGCTGCCGCCGGGGACGCCGATTTTCCGAAGCATCCCCCCCTCCACCAGCTTGCCGAGGTTGCGGTAAACGGTGCCCAGACTGATGTCCGGGCAATGCACGCGCACACGCTGATAGACCTCGTCAGCCGTCGGGTGGCAGCCGGCTTCGGCAACGGCCTGATACACCAGTACCCGCTGGCGGGAATATTTCTGTCCCGTCAGGCGGGGATCACTGGGGCTTGAACTTGCTCTTGGGCACACCGCAGACGGGGCAGACATAGTCGCTTGGCTCAT
>CAJMOV010000061.1 GCA_905215125.1 uncultured bacterium
TGGGATGTCGCCAAGTGGTAAGGCACCAGACTTTGACTCTGGCATTCGTAGGTTCAAATCCTGCCATCCCAGCCATGTATGAAAACCCTGTGCTGGGTCATTATATTTTATAGATGTTTTTTGCGATCCATTAGCTCAGCCGGCAGAGCACCTGCCTTTTAAGCAGGGTGTCCGGAGTTCGAATCTCCGATGGATCACCAGCAAAACCCCCACGCCGCAACGGTTTGGGGGTTTTTATTTTGCTTTTGGCACCAATTGACGCGCGCGGCCGTTTTCCCTTGCTGCGGCCTGCATCAGCTCACAAAATCACCTGCATGTGAAACCATCCGTTTTTCAGCTGAAACTCGGACACTGCGCCGTATTTTCTGCAGAACGCGCTGATGGACTGCACGCCAATGCCGTGTCCCTCTCTGCCGGAAACCGGAATCCCTTTTTCATCAAACCGGACTTCCTGTGCACAGGGGTTGGACACTTCAAGCATCAGCCCCGGGTAGCAGATGACCTTGCAGCGGATCTCCCGCTTTTCCTGCGGCAGCACCTTGCAGGCATTTACGGCGTTTTCCAGCGCATTGGCCAATACGATGGCCAGCTCCCCCTCGTCCACAGAAAGCTGGCTGGACAGGTCGATTCGCGCGTCCACGCGGACGCCTTCGCGCTGCGCCTGCGCAAAGTAGGAGGAAAAGACCGCATCCAGAATGGGCGGCCTGCACCAGCGCACCGGTTGACGTTCGTCCAGCCGCTGCTGCGCCGCGCTGAGAAAGGTCAGCGCCTGCTGCTGATTTCCCCGCGCGACAAGCTCTGCCACCGTTTGCAGGCGATGGCGCAAATCATGACGCTCCACCCGTATTGCTTCCTCGGCGGCGCTGACTGCATCCATCCGGCTTTGCAGCGCAGACAGGCGCAGGGCTGCCAGCTCAGCGCTGCGCTGGATATCATTTTCCCTCTGTACACTGGAAAAGAAAAAAAGCAGCACAGCATAAAACCCCACCATAAGCAGGGATATGGCCGGTTTGACGACGGTGCTGAACGCCGTCTGCCCGACAAACCCGGGGATGATGCTGAAAATGATCACATAATAGCCCGCAATAACCAGACAGGGCAGCCACCATCCGTGCTTGAGCTGATGCACCGTCTGAAGATAAGCGGGCCGCAGATAACGCAGAAGAAGCCAAAGCATCGCCGCCGGCAGCAGGGTGTAGGCCAGCAGCAGCGCCCAAAGCCGCTCGCCGGACAAGAAATAGGCCATGCCTGCGCCCTGCTGGATAAGACTGGAAAGCAGGATGGCTGTCAGCAGCTGGAACACCAGCCGCCACCCCCGGTAACGGCTGATGGCGGCAAACAGCAGCAGCGCCGGCAGATGGACAACCAGGCTATAAGCCTGCGTCAGGGCTTCCAGGCCCCAAAAATAATGGATCAAAAACAATGCCGCTTCCATCAGGGCTGTCGCGCCGTACACGATTATTAAGGTGCGACGAAGCGGCAGCCGGCTTTCGCCAAACAACAGGGTCATGGTCATTCCCAAAAGCGTCAGATAAAAATAAATACCCAGGCTTATCACCTCGGCGCTTCCCTCCTTTTCCCAGGGCCTCTACTAACCAATTTTGCACATATTGCAGCCATTTTTGTATTTTAGATACAAAAACAGGCGTAAATGCGTTAAATTTAAAATACCATGCCTATGTGCGCGGCGTCAAGCAGGCGATTTTATCGCCAGGCCGGTGCAGGACACGGAGCGGCTGCCCCCGCTGGCAAGAAGCCCAGGCAGTCCACGCAGGTAAAATATAAAGAATTTTGAATTCTATTATTTTAATGCTTTATATCTTACGGCCAAGCTGCCTTACTCCATCGCTTGCCTTGGCGCGGCCTGCCCTGTCGCTTAACCCGCGGTATTCGCGCGCGTGCAAAAGCCCCGTCCGCCGTGCGCATAACAAAGCAACGCCCATGAGGAGGAAGCAACTGTGTTCAAAAGACTGCTGATATTTCTGAAAGTGCCCGCCGCCATCCGCACGGAGTATTGGCGGGAATCCATACAGAAAAATAGTCTTTCGCTGCTGGTCGTCTGTATCATCGTTTTTGGCGCAGAGCTTTATAATATCGCGCGCGTGCTTTTCTGGTCCCATTCGGGCCTGGGCACTGTCAATAACCGCATTTATTTTTTCATGTACTGCGCACTGCTGGCCATTGCCGCCGTCTGGCTGCTGCTGCAGCGCTCGCTGCGCACAGCTTCCCTGAAGGCGCAGTGGGGGGCGCAGTACGCCGTTATCCTGCTCATGCTTTTATGGCATGTCTGCCTTAACGCATACGATCTTATGCAAAGCCCCGACGCTGGCACGGCGATTTTTACAACCGCCATCCTGGGCCTGGGCGTTTTCATCCAGATGCCCAGCCCATTCAGCGCCATTGGCTTCGGCCTGGGGTACGGAGTGTTTCTTCTCATGGTCGGTCCCATTTTGGATGCAGGCGCAAAAATCAATCTGACCATCACCTTTACCGTGGCGCTTGCAGTGTCCTTCACCAGCAGTCATCACGCCGTCGTCAGCCTGACGCAGCGGCAGGAGATCAGCCAGATCAACGCGCAGCTTGCCGAGCTGGTCCAAAAGGATCCGCTGACCGGACTGCTTAACAAGGCCGCCTTTCAGCGCCGCGCAGCGCAGGCCCTCATGCAGGCGGACGCAGCCCATCCCCTGGCTCTCGCCATTCTCGACCTGGACGATTTTAAAGCCGTCAACGACAGCTGCGGCCACCCGTGCGGCGATTATGTGCTGATGGAAACGGCGCTCAAGCTGCGGACGGTCTATTCCGGCATCGCCGAAATCGGGCGGATTGGCGGCGATGAGTTTGCCGTGCTTCTGCCTGCGTGCCGGGATCGACAACTCATTGAAGCACTGGGCCGGCAGCTTATTCAGGAAATATCTGGTATGCGCTGGCATGGCCGGCTGCTGGATACCCAATGCAGCATTGGCATCTGTCAGGTCAGACAGCCCGGCGTCTCCTATGAACAGCTGTATCAGGAAGCTGATAGCGCCCTGTACGAGGCTAAGGGCAGCGGCAAGGGCTGTTGTCGCTTCCATATCCTTGACAACGGCAAATCCTCTGTACGGTAGCGTACCGTGCCGCCTTTATCTGGCAGCCGCGTTTTCCCTGTATGCCGTTTAGTTCCGGGTAATGAGACAGGTAAATGCGCACAATGAATAACAGGCCTGTATTTTCACCCAAAGGGGGTTAACGATGTTTTCCATTGCTGTTTGTGATGACGACCCTGAACAGCTGCGCAAGACAGGGGATTTTCTACACACCTATTTTGAGATGCGTCCTAGCCTATCCGGCCAGGCAGTCACATTTCAAAGCGGCAGCGAGCTGCTGGACAGCGCCACGGCGTGCGGCGGGTTTGACCTGTATATCCTGGATATCATCATGCCGGGTCTCAACGGCATTGAGACGGCGTCCAAGCTGCGCAGCTTGGGGGATGGCGGCGAAATTATTTACCTAACGATTTCCAACGAATACGCGGCGGACAGCTACAGCGTCCGCGCCTTTTTCTACCTGCTTAAGCCGGTGGAAAAGCAAAGGCTGTTCCAGGTTATAGACGACGCTGTAGAAAAGCTGGGGCGGCGGCGTACGGAGGGGATTTTTGTGCCTGTGCACGGCGGCACGCGGCGCATTTTGCTCGACCGCATTTTATACGCCGAGCGCATCGGCCGTATTATGCGGTATTATTGCGCCGACGGCCCGATAGATTCGCTGACCTTTCAAAGCTCCTTCCGCGTCATGGCCGCGCCCCTGCTGGGAGACCGGCGCTTCTGTCTGTGCGGATCCAGCTTTGTCTTCAACCTCCAGCACATCGCCGGCATCAGCGGGCCGACCGTTTTGCTGGACAACGGCGTCCAGGTACCCATCCCCCGACGCTCCGCGCCTGACGTCAAGGCCGCCTGGGGCCGTTACTGGCTGAATGGCGGCTGGTAATCGGCCATCCGCATCCATGTAAAAGCACCGCCGCCCGCACAGATATCTGCGCGGGCGGCGGTATTCTTTTATGGCGGGCTTTATTTGCTGTATCCGCTGATCAGGCCCATGGCAACGGCAATGTCCAGGTTGACGCCCAGGACGTTGACCGTTTCCTCGCCGAAGACGCCCAGCATTTTGCCGGTGGTGTTGTCGGCGACGATCTGCTCAAGGGTTTCCATGCTCAGGCCGGATGCTTCCGCGATAGCCGGCAGCTGGATGGCGGCCGACGCCGGGGAGACGTGCGGATCCAAGCCGGATCCGGAGGCAGTCAGCAGGTCGGTGGGGATATCCTCGCGCTCAACGCCGGGGTTGGCTGCCAGGAAATCCTCGATATCAGCTTCAACACGGGCGACCAGGTCGGGATTGGAGGGCGCGTAGTTGTTGGAGCCGGAGCTGAGCCCTGCAAAGGGCGTGCCATCATTGTAGTACAGCTCGCCGTCCTCGCCCTCGTAATAGGTATTGTACTGATAAGCGGAGGGGCGGCATTTCATGAAGTAGGGCTCGGTGAAGTCCTGCCCCACATTCTGGGCGCCGACCGCCTGCCCGTCAACGCTGATCAGGCTGCCATTGGCCTGGCTGGGGAAAAACAGGGCTGAAAGCCCGCTCAGCAGCAGAGGGAAAAGCAGGCCGCAGATGAGCAGCAGCACCAGCGTTGTAACGGCGGATTTACGGAACTCGCTGAAGAAACGGTTTTTTGTCTTATCCATGATGAGGAAGCCTCCTTAAAAACCGATGAGCGGAGCGATGATCATGTCGATGAGCTTAATGCCGACGAAGGGGGTGATAATGCCGCCCACGCCGTAAATCATCATATTGCGGGCCAGGATTTTGCCGGACGACATGGGGCGGTATTTGACGCCCTTCATGGCCAAGGGAATGAGGCACGGGATGATGATGGCGTTAAAGATCAGGGCGGACAGGATGGCGCTGTACGGCGTCGTCAAATTCATGATATTGAGCACGCCCAGCTGCGGGATGGCCATCATAAACATAGCCGGGATAATGGCGAAGTATTTGGCGATGTCGTTTGCGATGGAGAAGGTGGTCAGACTGCCGCGGGTGATGAGCAGCTGCTTGCCGATTTCCACGACCTCAAGGATCTTTGTCGGGTCGGAATCCAGGTCGACCATGTTGGCCGCTTCCTTGGCGGCGGTGGTGCCCGAGTTCATGGCCAGGCCGACGTTGGCCTGCGCCAGAGCGGGGGCGTCGTTGGTCCCGTCGCCCGTCATGGCGACGACCTTACCTTCCGCCTGCTCTTTTTTGATGACGTCGATTTTATCTTCCGGCTTACATTCGGCGATAAAGCCGTCGACGCCGGCCTCTTTTGCAATGGTGGCGGCAGTCAGTGGGTTGTCGCCGGTGCACATGATGGTCTTGATACCGATGGCGCGCAGACGGGCAAAGCGCTCTACCATGCCCGGCTTGACGGTGTCCTTGAGATAGATGACGCCGAGAATACGGCTGCCTTCGCACACGGTCAGCGGGGTACCGCCCAGCGAGGATATCTCGTTGACGCGCTGGCGCAGGTCGCCCGGCACCTTGCCGCCCAGGGAGACGACGTGCTTTTCCACAGCGTCGGCCGCGCCCTTGCGCACGCTTGTGCCGTCAGGAAGGTTGACGCCGCTCATGCGCGTCTGCGCCGTAAACTCGATAAAGGTGGAGCCGGGCTGTTCCTCCGCCTTGCCCCCCATGCGGCGGGCCAGATCCAGGGTGGATTTGCCTTCAGGCGTTTCATCGTGCAGGCTGGCCAGAGCGGCATAATGGACAAGCTCTTCCTTGCTTGTTCCCCCGACGGGGTAAAAGTCGGCCGCCAGGCGGTTGCCAAAGGTGATGGTGCCTGTCTTATCCAGAATCATGGTGTCGACGTCGCCGCACGCTTCAACCGCCTTGCCGCTCATGGCGATGACATTGAAGCGGGTAACGCGGTCCATACCGGCGATGCCGATAGCCGACAGCAGCCCGCCGATGGTCGTGGGGATAAGGCAGACCATCAGGGCGATGAGGGTCGACATCTGCAGCTGTACGCCGGAATACAGCCCGATGGGATACAGGGTGACGATGACGATAAGGAAGATAATGGTCAGTGACACCAGAAGGGTATTGAGCGCGATTTCATTGGGCGTCTTTTTGCGGGAAGCCCCTTCTACCAAGGCGATCATGCGGTCGAGGAAGGTGTTACCCGGTTCCGATGTAATGCGGATTTTCAGCCAGTCGGACACCACGGTCGTGCCGCCCGTGACCGAGCAGAAGTCACCGCCCGATTCGCGGACAACGGGGGCCGATTCGCCTGTGATGGCCGATTCGTCCACCGAGGCGATGCCTTCGATAACCTCGCCGTCACCGGGGATGATTTCGCCGGCCGAGACCATAATGACGTCGCCCTTGCGCAGCTCGCTGGACAACACGATTTTCTCCGTGCCGTCCTTCTGCAGCAGGCGCGCCTGGGTGTCCTTCTGGGTCTTCTTCAGGCTGGCCGCCTGCGCCTTACCGCGCCCTTCAGCCACCGATTCTGCAAAGTTTGCGAACAAAACGGTGACAAACAGGATGACGCAGACAATGATGTTGTACTGCCGCACCTTGTCGCCGGTGTCGCCGAACAGGCCGGGGACAAAGGAGAGCACCAGCGTGATGAAGAAGCCAATTTCGACCACGAACATGACCGGGTTTTTCATCATATAGCGCGGGTTTAATTTGGTAAAGGACCCGATTATCGCCTGACGGAATATCTCCGGTGTGATCAGCTTCTGTTTTTGTTTCTTACTCATGATAGATAACCCTCCTTAACCCCACAGGGTCAGGTGCTCGGCAATGGGGCCCAGCGCCAGCGCGGGGAAGAACGTCAGAGCGGCAAAGATATATACGACAAACACAACCACCACTGCGAAGGATACGCCGTCAGTGCGCAGGGTGCCGACCGATTCATTGACAAAACGCTTGCGCATCAGCGAACCGGCAATCGCCATTTGCAGAATGATGGACAGGTAACGCCCAAAGAACATGGCAAGGCCGGCCGTGATGTTCCAGAAGTAGCTGTTGTCAGCCAGGCCCTCGAAGCCGGAACCGTTGTTAGCGGCCGAAGATGCGTACTCATACAGCACCTGGGACAGGCCGTGGAAGCCCGGATTTGTAATGCCATCCAGCCCTCCCTGCGTCGAAACGGCCAGCGCCGAGAAAGCAAGGATAAGCAGTGGGTGGATGATGATGCACAGGGCCGTCAACTTCATCTCGCGGCCTTCGATCTTCTTGCCCAGGTATTCCGGGGTACGGCCGATCATCAGCCCGCAGATAAAGACGGCCAGGATGACATACATGACCATGTTCATCAGGCCGACGCCCTTGCCGCCAAATACGACGTTGAGCATCATGTGCAGCAGGGGGATCATGCCGCCCAGCGGGGTCAGCGTATCGTGCATGTTGTTGACGGTGCCTGTGGTAAAGGAGGTCGTCGTCGTCGTAAACATCGCCGACTGCGCGATGCCGAAGCGCACCTCTTTACCTTCCATACTGCCCATGGACTGGCTGAGGCCGATTTCCGCCAGTGCCGGGTTGCCCTGGCTTTCCGCCCAGAAGCACACGCCCAAGCCAATAAGGAAGATGATGCCCATGGCGATGAAAACCGTCCTGCCCTCATGGCCCATCAGCTTGGCTGTAAGGGAGTTGCCCCTGGCAAGGGCCGAGCCCTCGTCCTGGATGCCCAGGGCCTTACGGTGCTCTTTTTTGCTTTCCTGCACCATTTTGCCGAAGGTGATGACGCAGGCCCCCGGCAGAATCATCATAGAATAAAGCTCGATGAGGTTGGAAAGGATTGTGGGGTTTTCAAGCGGCGTTGTAGAGTTGGCGCCCAGGAAGCCGCCGCCGTTCGTGCCCAGGTGCTTGATGATTTCCAGCGCGGCGATGGGGCCCTGCGCAATGACCTGCATGGTGCCTTCCAGCGTCTGCACCACGACGTTGCCCTGGAAGTTCTGGGGAACGCCCTGCCAGACCAGCAGCAGGCCGCCGACGATGGAGAAGGGAACCAGGATGCGGGTGGTGATGCGGACCAGGTCAGCATAAAAGTTGCCGACATTGTCCTTTGTCCTGCCGGCCAGGCCGCGGATAAAAGCAACGCAGGCGGCATAGCCGCTGGCGGCCGACACAAACATCATGAAAATGATGACCAGCATCTGCGACAGGTAGCTCAGGCCGCTTTCACCCGAATAGTGCTGCAGGTTGGTGTTGGTCATGAAGCTGATGATGGTGTTGAACGACAGCGTCGGCTCCATGTTGCCGATGGCGTTGGGGTTAAAGAGCGGTATGCTCTGGATACGCAGTATCAGATAGCCAATCAGAATCATGATGGCGTTGGTGCCGATCAGGGCCACGGTATACTGCTTCCAATTCATGCCGCGGTTGGGGTCGACGCCGCCAACCTTGTAAATCAGGCCGTCCACACGGTTGAATTCGGGGTCGGCGAATGTACGCTTTCCGGCGGCGATTTGGTACATATACCTGCCAACCGGAATGACGATAACCAGGAAAATGGCCACCGTCAGGATTAGTTGAAGCATTGTACTCTCCTCCTGCACTCTTAAGACGCTAGTTTTTCTTGTGCGCCGGCTGCGTTAGAACTTTTCAGGGTGTACCAGGGCGTAGACCAAATACCCCCCCAGCAGCAGCACGATTACACCAAGAAGTATCATTGACATAACCGATTTTCCTCCTTTTAATCAGTCGTTGTGCTCCAGCTGCTTTTGGCACCAGTGGACCAGTAGGGCCAGCAGACCAAAGCTCGCTGCGAAGATTAGGAGCATCAGTACATCCATCATAACATCCACACTCCTGTTCCGTTAGATTTATGGTCAAGGGCGCGGCGGGGCCGTCCCCTTTCCTTCCGTCCGCGGCGCGCCGGCGCCGGCAGCATCCTGCGGACGTCCGTGCCGCATTTCCGGGCACAACAGCGGGCGCGGCGTTCCCTTTCCGCTGCCGCGCTGCAAAATGCCCTGAAGCGTCCTTTATTATAGAGAACTTTTCATCAATATGCGGATAAAGTTTTATCCGCGGCATTAAGGCTGCATTAATTTTTCAGGCCGTTCGGGACAGCCCGAAGCATTGTCTTCCAGCGCGCTCCAATTCTGCATACGGCCGCTCAGCGGGGTGTGCAGATATAATTACCCGAGCGGTTGCTTCCAAAC
>CAJMOV010000062.1 GCA_905215125.1 uncultured bacterium
GCCGTTTGCCCGCGAACATTATACCATATTATTATAAAAAGATAAAGAGAAAATAAACGCGGCAGGGCTTTGTAAAGCGGCACAAAATTTTTGGCCCTGAAACGCATTTTTTCGTCATTCGGCAGGTATTTGTTTTTTTGTCATACAATTTAAAATAATTTGTTCGCTTTGCGTTTCAATGCGCCATGCCGGGATGAGACGCACGCCGCCGTCCTGCGTCTGCTCCAAAACGCAGACGGCTTCGACCGACTGAATGTCGGACGGCTCCTCCCGCTCAAGCTGAAGCAGGGCGACGAGCATTTCCGGGCGCGACTCGCCCACGCCGTCCTGCGAGAGGGCCGGGGCGAAAACCCAGCGGCCCGACGCCGAAGCGCCGTCCGCGGTGTCCTCACATTCCAAAGCAGCGCCGACCGCTTCATACCCGCCGACGTACAGCTGCGCGCACACGCCGGACAGCGTCTGCTCGACGGCGCAGTCTCCCCGCGCTGTGCCCGCCGCCTGCAAAAGTGCATCCAGCAGCTCCTGCGCGCTGCGCCCGTCGGTCAGGTGGGCTTCCATTAATCCGCCGCTGCGAAAGGTTACGCTGCCCTTTTCTGAGGTGTAAATGGCGATGCCGCCGCCGGCCTCCTGATAAACATAATCGCCGAGCAGCGCTTTGGCCGCCGCGGCTTCCGTCTCCTCGCTGCGCGGAGCGGAATACTGGACAAGTGAATCGGGCAAACCCCAAAAAATTTGCTCGTCAAAGCCAACCCCGGCATTGCGCAGCAGCGTCAGCGCGCTTTCCATGGACGCGCGCTCGCTTTCACGCCGCTCCTGAAGCTGGCTGTGGATGCTGACGCCCAAAATGACGTTGGTAACCGCCAGCAGGGCGATGAGAATGGATTTTACCTTGCCCCACTCCATACTCAATCCTCCGTACTGTACAGGGCGGGAAGCAGCGTCCCGTCTGATTTTTCGCTGTATCGGACATCCAATCGCAGGTTATGCCCGCCCTGCAGCGCGGCGGCCGCCTGCCTGACTGTGAGCAGCCCCCGCTCTCCCGCCGCCTCGTATTTGCGCGGGGAAAGGCGCAGATAGGTGATCCGCCCGTCCTGCACCGTAGCGTGGGCCGCGGGGGTATCCCCGTTGACGGGGCAGCCATCTAAAAACAGGTCAAAAATCAGCTGGACGGCCCCCGATTCTTCTTCAATCATCTCGCGCAGGCTGTACTGCCCGCCGGCGCCCGTCTGCTCGCAGAGATAGACAAGCAGCCGGCGCACACCCTCCAGCACCAAGGCGGCGTCGCCGCTTTCCTGCTCCCGCAGGCCGAGATAGATGCCTTGGCCGCCGGCGGTATAGGTCAGGTCGCCCTGTGCGCTCATGCGTAGCACGTTGTTTTCTTCGACATAGACCAGGTCGCCTGAAGCATCGTCATATACCCGCGCCAGGAAAGGATTATAGCCAAAGCCGGTCAGTACCTCGCGGGGCAGAGAGCCCGAGGACAGGTAATCGGGCGGCAAGACATTGTAGCAGACGGCGGTCAGGGCCTGCGTATGCACCGGCTCGTCGCCGCACAGTGCGGCGAAATCGCCGTCCTGAAAGGCGAAAAGGGCGCTTCCGCCCTCCCACGAAGAGCAGACCTGAGTCAACCGATCGACGCCGGCCGCTGTATCGGCAGCGCAGTAGGTGCCTGTCGCAGCGTCGTAATAAGCGACGGTGACCCGTTCGCCCCCCGATGTGACGACCAGGCTGTGCAGGGTAGCGTCCTGCCCCTCACCTTCGACCCCAACCCACCGCATCAGTAATTCCAGCGGCACCCCGGTGTCAAACGCCAGGTAAAGCGCTGGAAAGGAAAGTGCGTCGTAATACTCCTGCCGGGTGATCTCCCGAACCTCGCCGGCCGAGCCAAGCGCCTCGGCATATATAGAAGAAACGGCCGTCTGCAGCTCTTCCTTTTGCTCGCCGTTTTGGGGCAGATAAACCCCTGTGGGGGTACAGACGGCAATTTTGCGCACCTCTACAGCCATTTGCGGGCTCAGGTCGGCGTCGTCGCCCGGCGGCGTGCCGCCCAGAACCTGGCTGAGAAAGCCGCCGCTGCCTTCCGCCGGGCCGATGGTCAGCGAAATGTACAGCAGAAAAATCATCAGGGCAAAGAGCAGCGCCAGCGCGGCGTTTTTCCCTTTCTCAAGCATGGGTATTCCCCCGCTTTTCCGCCATAGGCAGGGCGATGGTAACGGTGCTGCCTTCTCCATAGACGCTTTCAAAGCGGATGTCGCCGCCATGGTGTTCAATGATTTCCTTGGCTATGGCAAGGCCAAGCCCCGTGCCGCCCCGCTCGCGCGAGCGGGCCTTGTCCACGCGGTAAAAGCGCTCGAAGATACGCGGCAGGTCTTCGGCCGGAACGCCGATGCCGGTATCCTTGACGCGCAGAAAAACATTGTCCCCTTCCGTCCCAGCCGTCACAGTGACGCTGCCGCCGGGGCGGTTGTATTTGATGGCGTTGGAGACGACGTTGACAATGACCTGCTCAATGCGTTCGCGGTCGCCGGCGACGGCGGGCAAGTCGACAGGCAGGTCGGCGTGAAGCCCGACCTTCTGCTTGCCCGCCTCCATCTTCATGCCCTCAATGGCGTTTTGCGCGATGGCGCGCAGGGGGACCTCGCCTGTATTCATCTGCATTTTTTCATAATCAAGCTGCGACAGCGTCAAAAGATCCTTGACAATATGGGTCATGCGATCCGCTTCGTTGTGGATAACGCCGAGAAATTTGATCTCCGTTTCCGAGTCGATGTCGCCATGGGCGTCTATCAGCGTTTCGGTGTAGCCGCGGATGTTGGTCAGAGGGGTGCGCAGCTCATGCGAGACGTTGGCGACAAACTCGCGCCGCGACGTCTCCATCTTCTGCTGCTCGGTAATATCGTGCATGACGGCGATCAGCCCGCCGTCCTCCTCGCCGCCAAAGGGGGCGAAATATATTTTCAGGATACGCTTGTTGGCGGAATAGTCAATTTCAATGTACCTGCCGCTGACGACGAGATCGCTGTCGTCTATGTGCATATTGGGAAAGACCTCTCCATAGGTCTGGCTGGAATCAAGCTGCTTGCCCAGCATTTTTTCCGCGGCGGGGTTTTGGTGCAGGATATGACCCGAACGGTCAAAGGCGACGACGCCGTCGGCCATATGAAGAAACAGGGTGTTGAGCTTGTTGCGCTCGCCTTCGATTTCCTCCAGGGTGGTTTTGAGCACCCCGGCCATTTCATTAAAGGTTTGCGTCAGGATGCCGATCTCGTCGCTGGCGTAAACCTCCGCCTTGCGGCTGAAATCGCCGGCTGCGATGGCGGCAGCCTGGTTTGTCAGGCGCTCGACGGGGGTGGTGATGGTTTTGCTGAGCAAAAAGCTGAGCAGTACGGCGACCAGCAGCCCGAAAACCATGGCGCGGATAAGAATGGAAAAAAGCTCCCACGACAGATCGTTCAGCTCGGTCTTGTCGTCCATGACGCCGACGACGAAAAAGCCGTTGTCCCCGCGCACGGGGATAGCGACGTCAAAGTACGGGGAAAGCCGCTGCACGTCCTGCCCGACGACCCCTGTCATGGCGGCCAGGATATTGGCCGTCATGGGCAAATTCTCGGCCAGCTGGTCGTCTGAGCCGGATAAATAGGCCCCCGTATCTCCGTCCAGAATGTAAAAGCTGCGGTATTTGTCAATCCCCAGCCCGCGCGGCCCGGAAAAGGCTTCCAGCTTTTCCGCGATGGACTGCACCGGCTGCTCTTCTCCCGCGCTTTTTTCCAGCGTCAGGATAAACTCCTGTGTGAAAACCTCGGTCATCTGGGTCTTGAACTCGTCGATATTATACGCTGTGACCGAGTTGATGAGGAAGGTGCCGACAACAGCCATAACCGACACAACAAGAAGGATCAGAACCAGGACCAGCTTCATGTGCAGGCTTCTGAACACTTTCGGTTACCTCCATTCCGCCCCGCGGCAAACGCTTTGCCCCACCCCGGCAGCTTTGCCGCGGGAGCCTCTTTCTTTGATGCTCGGCCGCGCGAATGAATCGCCCGGCTCCCTTCAGCGGGGCTTTCCCCGGCCCGACGCAACGTGCAGCCGCCCCGCCTGCCGGCGCAGGCCCTCTCACCGCTTAAGGTAATATCCCTGTCCCCGCTTGGTGATGATATACTCCGGCTCGGCCGGGTCATCCTCCAGCTTCTCGCGCAGGCGGCGCATGGCGACGTCAATGGCGCGCAAATCGCCGTAGTAGTCAAACCCCCAGACCTTTTCCATCAGCTCCTCACGGCTGACGACGCGCACCGGCAGGGACAGAAAATAGGACAGAATATCATATTCCCGCTGCGTCAGCTCAAGCGGCTGGCCGTTTTTGGACACCGTTTGCAGCGCCCGGTCTACGACGAAGGGGCCGAAGCTGACGCCGTCTCCCCCATTCTGGGCGCGCTCGCGCGGATCGGTGCGGCGGACGTTGGCCTTGATGCGGGCCGAAAGCTCCTTGACGGAAAAGGGCTTTGTGACGTAATCGTCCGCTCCCGTTTCCAGGCCGAGGATTTTGTCCCGTTCCTCTTCGCGGGCCGTCACCATGATGACGGGCACGTCGCTCTTCTCGCGCAGGCGGCGCAGCAGCTCAAAGCCGTCCATCCCCGGCAGCATGACGTCGAGCAGAATGAGATCATACTTTCCCTCCAGCGCCATGTCAAGGCCGCTGGGACCGTCATAGGCTTCGGCTGTCTCAAAGCCTTCGCGCTTCAGGTTAAAGGACAGCATATCGGCAATGGTTTTTTCATCCTCAATAATGAGAATGGCAGACATGGGCAGGACCTCCTTAAATCAGCCCTCGCGCCCGGGCGATATTGACCGAACAGATGCTTTTTGCATCGACGATTTCATTGTGCAGCAGCATTTCGATGAAGGTTTCGCGCGGGATGCGCACGGTGCTCAAAAACTCATCCTCGTCAAACTGCTCGCCGACAAAGGTCAGTCCCCGGGCGAAGTAAAGATGGATTACCTCTGATAGGATGCCCGGACTGGGACAGAGTACTCCCAGATGAATGAGCTCGCTGCACGCAAAGCCTGTTTCCTCGCGCAGCTCGCGCCGGGCAGCCTGTTCGGGATCCTCCCCTTTCTCCAGCTTGCCAGCCGGGACCTCCAGCAGCTCGGCCAGCACAGCATGCCGGTACTGCCGGACAAAAAGCATATCCTCTCCGTCCAGGGCCAGGATGGCGACGGCGCCGGGATGCTCGCACACCTCGCGCACCGCTTCCCTCCCGTCCGGGAGGATGACTTTATCATGATAAACGTCGACAATCTTGCCGGAAAACACTTTCTTTCTCTCCGTCTGCTTTTCGGTAAACATAGCTTCCCCCTTTTTGCCCTGCTTTCCTGCGGTTACAAAAGCTCGCGCCGGATGAGATCAAGCGCACACGAGCTGGCGTAGCGGCGGACGCTTTCCCTTGTCGCGCGGTGACGCTGGCGGCGGATGACGCGCTCGCCCCTTTCCGTGCTGATGGCGACATAGAACAGGCCGACCGGCTTTTCCTCGCTGCCGCCGTCCGGCCCCGCGATGCCGGTGACGCCGATGCCGATGTCGGCCCCTCCGACGCGCCGCGCGCCGCGCGCCATTTCTACGGCCGTCTGCTCTGAAACAGCGCCGTATTTCTCAAGCGTTTCAGGCGATACGCCCAGAAGCCTTGTTTTCATCTCATTGGAATAGGTGACAAGCCCGCAGCCGAAAACGGCTGACGCGCCGGGGATGTCGGTCAGCCGCCGGGCGATAAGGCCGCCGGTGCACGATTCGGCAAGCGCCACCGTCATCCCCTTTTGCCGCAGCCCGTCGACGACCAGCTGCTCCAGCGAAGGCACGTCAACGCCGTAGACGACGTCGCCCAGCACCCTTTTGATTTCATCGACGACAGGCGCGCACATGGTGTAAGCCTCCTCCTCCGTCGCCGCCTTGGCGGTGACGCGGACAAGGCACTCGCCCTCCTTGGCGTAGGGCGCGGCCGTCGGGTTTTGCAGGGCGTTCATCAAATAGGCCAGCTTGCTCTCCATTTCCGACTCGCCCATGCCGAAAATCTTGACATAGCGCGAGCGGATGACGCCGTCGCGCAGGCTTTCCAGATAGGGCAGGGCGCGCCTAAAGAACATAGGCTCGCATTCGCGCGGCGGGCCAGGCAGCATGATGACGTGGACGCCGTCTGCAAAAAAGGCGCAGCCCGGCGCGGTGCCCCAATCGTTGTCCAGAGCGGTGCAGCCCTCGGGCAGCATGGCCTGCTTCTCGTTGTTGGGGGTCATGCGCGCCCCCATGTGCTCGTGCAGGATTTTCTGCTGCCGCTCGTCCATAACCAGCTTTTTGCCAAAGGCGGCGGCGATGGTTTCCTTGGTCAGATCGTCGGCCGTCGGCCCCAGGCCGCCGGTGGTGATGATGATGTCGGCCCGCTTTTTGGCGATGTCCAGCGCGGCGCGCAGCCGCTCGGGGTTGTCGCCGACAACGCTGTGGTAAAAGACGTTGATGCCCTGCTCGCTCAGGCCCTGAGAGATGATCTGGGCGTCGAGGTTGGCAATCTCGCCCAGCAGCAGCTCGGTACCCACTGAAAGGATTTCACAGTTCATGGCTTTATGCTTCCTTCCCGCCCCGCAGGGCGCAGTATTCCATAGGGGTTTATCCGACGGTGATGCGTTCAATGCCGGCAAAGGCTTCCTCCACCAGCGTCTCGACGTCCAGCGCCGCCTCCTGCGCTTCGACCTTGTCCAGCTGGGGCTTGGTCTGCGGGTGGCGCGGGGTAAAGACGGTGCAGCAGTCCTCATATGGCAGGATAGAGGTTTCGAAGGTGCCGATCTGCCGGGCGCGGACGACGATTTCCTCCTTATCCATCCCGATGACGGGGCGGAAAACCGGCATGTGGACGACGCTTCCGGTGGCGTTGAGCGATTCTATCGTCTGGCTGGCGACCTGCCCCAGGCTTTCGCCGGTGATGAGGGCGCCACAGCCCTGATGGCGGGCCACCCGCTCGGCCAGACGCATCATAAACCGCCGCATGATAAGGGTGAAGTAATCCTCGTCGCATTTCTGGCGGATTTCCTGCTGAATATGGGTAAAGGGCACGACGCTGACGGTAATTTTACCCGTGTAGCCCGACAGGATGCGGGCAAGCTCGATGACCTTGTCTTTGGCTTCCTCTGATGTATAGGGATAACTGAAGAAGTGGACGGCGGCCAGGTCGAGGCCGCGGCGGGCCATCATGTGCCCGGCGACGGGGGAATCGATGCCGCCTGACAGCAGCAGCATTGCGCGGCCGTTGGTCCCCGTCGGCATACCGCCCGCTCCGGGCAGGCGGCGGCCGCTGATATAGGCATGGTGCTCGCGGATTTCCACCTTGACGACGCAGTCGGCGCCGTCCATCCTGACCTTGAGGTGGGGACAGCGCTCAAGCAGACGGCCGCCGATTTCCGCGCCGATTTCCGGCGAGGTCAGCGGAAAGCGCTTGTCGGCCCGGCGGGCCTCCACCTTAAAGGTACGGACGCTTTCCAGCTCGTCCCCCAAATATTCAGCGGCGGTGCGGCCGATGTCCTCCATATTTTTTTCGCAGACGGCGGCGCGGCACAGGCTGACGATGCCGAAGACCCTTTGGCAGACCTCCAGCGCTTCATCAACGGGCGCGCCGTCCTGCGGGGTGACGTATATGGTCGACTGGCTGATGGCCAGGCCGTAATTTCCCAGCGGCTTTAAGCGGGCGCGCAGAATGTTCATCAGCCGGCTTTCAAACCGGCCGCGGTTGAGGCCCTTGAGCACCAGCTCGCCGCATTTTAACAGCAGTACTTCCTGCAAGATGTTCTCTCCTTCCGTCAGAACAGGGACAGCGCCGCGCGCGCGGCGTCCAGAAAAGCGTCGACCATTTCCGTCGTCGTTTCGGGGCACAGGCTGACGCGCAGCGCGGCGTCGACGCGGCTTTTGGGCAGTCTCTGCGCCTGCAGGACGTGGGAAGCGCGCCCGCGCGTACAGGCCGAGCCGCCGGAGACGCAAACCCCTTTTTCCCCCAATGCGCGGATATAAACCTCGCTGCGCCCGCGCGGCAGGGACAAATTGACGATGTGGGGGGCGGCCGCTTCTGGCGAGTTGATGTCGGCTCCCAGGGCCTGCGCCCCTTCGATGAGACGGCGGCGCAGGGCCTGCATGTGTTCGATGTCCTTTTCCTGCGTCTCCATCCGCCTGGCGCAGGCCGCGCCGAAGGCGGCGATCTGCGGCATCCCCTCGGTGCCGCTGCGCAGGCCGTTTTCCTGCCCGCCGCCGTGCAGCAGCAGGGCGATGGTCAGGCCCTTACGGAGGTACAGGGCGCCGCAGCCCTTCATCCCGCCGATTTTGTGGGCCGAAAAGCCGGCCATATCGACGTCTCTGAGGTCGAGCAGCATTTTGCACAGCGCCTGCACGGCGTCAACATAAATGAGCGCATGCGGGCTGATCCGTCTTGCCGCGCGCGATGCCTGCGCGGCGGGCAGTATGGCCCCCGTCTCGTTGTTGACGGCCATGACGGCAAGCAGGATGGTGTCAGGCCGCAAAGCGGCCTCGATGTCCTCCAGCGGGACGCTGCCGTCCCGCTGGGGGGCGACAAGGGTAATGTCAAACCCCTCCTGCCCGAGGGCGCGCAGGGTATTTAAGGTGGCGTCGTGCTCAATCTGCGTCGACACGATGTGCCGGCCGAAACGCCGGTTTTTATGTGCCGCAGCCCGCAGGGCGGTGTTGGTGCTTTCGGTGCCGCAGGAGGTAAAGACAATACACTCGGGCGCGCAGCCGGCAGCGGCGGCGACCTGCGTGCGCGCAGCCGCCAAAATGTCCCGCGCGCGGCGGCCCATGGGGTGCAGGGAGGATGGGTTGCCGTAATCCTCCGTCATGACGCGCAGGGCTGCCTGCGCCGCGGCGGGCAGCACCGCCGTCGTCGCGGCGTTGTCAAGATAAGCCGTCATATCTTATTTCTTGGCGCTCTGCTTGGCCCAGCTGTCCTTCAGGGTGACGGCGCGGTTGAAAACAAGGGCGTCGGGACGGCTGTCGCGGCTGTCCAGGCAGAAATAACCGAGGCGCATGAACTGCCAGCTCTCACCCGGTT
>CAJMOV010000063.1 GCA_905215125.1 uncultured bacterium
TCGGATTTGATGGAAAAAAATATTTTGTCGATTTAACAAAATTAATAGGCAAAACATGTTTCGGCGTATTCCTCCAGGGCGAAGCCGGAAATATTGGCAATGACAGGACCGCTGTAAACCTCCCGCAGGCGGGGGATTTCCCGGGCAATGACGGCGTCGACGCCAGGGTTTTGCAGGCCGATAGCGTTGAGCAGCCCGCGGTCACACTCGGCGATGCGGGGCGTCGGGTTGCCGAAGCGCTCATGCAGCGTCGTGCCCTTGAGCGAGATGGCACCCAGCAGGTTGAGATCATAAAACCGCGCCATTTCATAACCGAAGCCAAAGGTGCCGCTGGCCGGCATGACGGGGTTTTTGAGGGTCAGGTTTCCCAGCTTTACGCACAGATCAGGCATCAAAGCACACCTCCCCGGAAAGCAGGACAGGCCCCTCAACGCAGATGCGTTTACTGCCCGTCAACGTCTTGCAGCTGCAACCCATGCAGGCGCCGAAGCCGCAGCCCATACGCTCTTCAAAGGAAAGCTGGCCTTCCAGCCCCGCTTTGTGCACGGCGCGCAGCATGGGCTCGGGGCCGCAGGCGAAATAATAATCGACATCAAGGGTTTTAAGCACATCGGTGACAAAGCCGCGCGTGCCGGCGCTGCCGTCGTCGGTGGCGACATGCACCTCGCATCCGAGAGAGACAAACTCCCTCTCGTAGAAGACATCCTCTTTGGCTCGAAAGCCAAGGACGCACTGCACCTGTTGCCCGGCGGCGCGCAGCACCTTGCACAGCCCGTACAGAGGGGGGACCCCGACGCCGCCGCCGATGACGGCGATCCGCCTGCCGGCAGCCGGGGCAATGTCAAAGCCGTTTCCCAGCCCGGTCAGCAGGTCGAGCTTCTCCCCTGCCTGCATCCCCGCCATCTGGGCCGTGCCGCCCCCTACCACCTTGTAGATAAGGACAAGGCCCTTTTCATCCCAGTCGCAGACCGATATGGGACGGCGCAGGTAGCGACCCGTCAGGGCGATGTTGACAAACTGCCCCGGCCTTTGCACCCAGGATGCGTCCCCTTCCAGGCGCAGACGGTAGACATCGCGCGCGATAGGGGCATTTTCCGCAATGGTGTAGACTGCTTGCTGCTGCATCCAATCCTCCTTTATGCGTCGATGGTGGAGATTCCGATGGTGATTTCCTCCAAAACGTCGAGCAGTACGGCGACAGTGTCGAGCGAGGTAAACATGGTGACGTTGTTTTCCACCGCCCAGCGGCGGATAAGGAAACCGTCGCGCGTGCCGTCCTGTTCGCCCGTCGTCAGGGTGTTGATGACATAGGTGACGTGCCCCTGCCGCAGGGTCTGCAAAATCTCGTCGCTGCCCTCGCTGATCTTCTTCTTGGCACGGGTTTTGATGCCGTTTTGCTTGAGGAAGGCGGCGGTGCCCGCCGTCGCTTCAATATTAAAGCCCAGGTCGTAGAACCGGCGGATGAGGGGCAGGGCGCGCTTTTTGTCGTCATCGGCAATGGTGACAAAGACGGTGCCGTAGTTTTCCACCCGCAGCCCGGACGCCTTGAGGGCCTTGTACAGGGCGCGGTTTAAGGTGTTGTCATACCCGATGGCCTCGCCCGTCGACTTCATTTCCGGGGACAGATAGGCGTCGGCGCCGCGGATCTTGGAGAAGGAGAAGACAGGCGCCTTGACGTACCAGCGCTTCTTTTCCGGGGCGGTGCCGGTGCCATAGCCCTGCATTTTCAGCGTCTGCCCCAGGGCGATTTTAGTGGCGATATTGGCCAGGGGTACCCCTGTCGTTTTGGAAATGAACGGCACGGTGCGGCTGGAACGGGGGTTGACCTCGATGACGTAGACCTTTTCCTTCTCGTCGACGATAAACTGGATGTTAAAGGGCCCTTCGATGCCGATGCCCAGCCCCAGACGGACGGTGTAATCGACAATGGTGTCCTTGACCTTTTGGCTGACCGAGAAGGGAGGATAGACGCTGATGGAGTCGCCCGAATGGACGCCGGTGTGCTCGACGTGCTCCATGATGCCGGGGATAAAGACGTCGGTGACGTCGCAGACGGCGTCGACCTCCAGCTCCTTGCCGGAAATATAGCGGTCGACCAGAACGGGCTGATCTTCGCTGACCAGGACAGCCCCCTTGAGGTAGCGGCGCAGGCCGTCGTCGTCATGGACAATCTGCATGGCGCGGCCGCCCAGGACGTAGGAGGGCCGGACCAGCACGGGGTAACCGATGCGGTTGGCCACGCGGATGCCCTCCTCAATGTCGGTGACGGCCTCTCCCTCCGGCTGGGGGATGCCCAGGTGGGCCATGGTCTTTTCAAAGCTGTCGCGGTTTTCCGCCCGCTCGATGGCCTGCACGCCGGTGCCGATAATGGGAACGCCCAGGCGGCTGAGACGGTCGGCCAGGTTGATGGCCGTCTGTCCGCCCAGCGAGACGATGACGCCGTAGGGCTTTTCCAGCTCGATGACGTTCATAACATCCTCAACGCACAGCGGCTCAAAGTACAGCTTGTCCGAAACAGTGTAGTCGGTCGATACCGTTTCAGGGTTGTTGTTGATGATAATGGCCTCGTATCCCGCCTGACGGATGGCCCAGATGGCGTGAACGGTCGAGTAATCAAACTCGACGCCCTGGCCGATGCGGATAGGCCCGGCGCCCAGGACGATGACCTTCTTTTTATCTGACACGACAGATTCGTTTTCCGTCTCATAGGTCGAATAGAAATAGGGTACATAAGAATCAAATTCGCTGGCGCAGGTATCGATCATTTTATAAACCGGCATGATGCTGTTTTCACGGCGCAGGCGGAAGATGTCGTCGGCCCTCTGCCCCCAGAAGTGCCCGATGATTTCATCAGACAGGCCCATGCGCTTGGCGCGGTACAAAACATCCAGATCGCCGGGTGCCGCCTGCTTGACCTCGCGCTCCATCAGGATGATATTGCGGATTTTGTCGATAAAGAAGAAGTCGATGCGGGTCTTTTCGCAGATGAGGATGGGGTCGATGTCGCGCCGCAAAAGCTCGGCGATGGCGTACAGCCGCTCGTCGGTCGGATGCTCGATGTTTTTCAGCAGATCCTCCACGCTCATGTCGTCGAACTTCCTGAGCCAGATGTGGCTGACGCCCGCTTCCAGCGAACGCACTGCCTTGAGCAGGCTCTCTTCCATGGTGCGGCCGATAGCCATGACCTCGCCCGTCGCCTTCATCTGGGTGGACAGCTCGCGCGAGGCGGTGTCAAACTTGTCAAAGGGGAAGCGCGCCACCTTGGTGACAATATAGTCAAGCGCCGGCTCAAAGCTGGCGGGGGTGTTGGCCAGCTTGATTTCGTCGAGCGTCAGCCCGACGGAAATGAGGGCGGAGACGCGCGCGATGGGGAATCCGCTGGCCTTGGACGCCAGCGCCGACGAGCGGGAGACGCGGGGGTTGACCTCGATAACGTAGTAGACAAAGGAGCTGGGATCTAGCGCAAACTGCACGTTGCAGCCCCCTTCGATGCCCAGGGCGCGGATGAGACGCAGCGCCGCGTCGCGCAGCATGTGAAACTCCTTATTGGTCAGGGTCTGAGACGGGGCGACGACTATGCTGTCGCCAGTGTGGATGCCCACCGGGTCGACGTTTTCCATGCAGCAGATGGCGATGGCGGTGTCGTTTTTGTCCCGCATGACCTCAAACTCAATTTCTTTATAGCCCTTGATGGACTTTTCCACCAGCACCTGGCCGACAGGGGACAGGCTGAGGGCGTTTTTGGCCAGCTCCTTCAGCTCCTCGTCATTGTCGGCAAAGCCGCCGCCCGTGCCGCCCAGGGTGAAAGCGGGCCGCAGCACGACGGGGTAACCGATGTCATGGGCCTCGCCCAGCGCGTCCTCAACGCTGTGGGCGATGGCTGAAGGCAGACAGGGCTCACCAATGCGCTCGCACATCCTTTTGAACAGCTCACGATCCTCGGCCTGCTCGATGGATTCAAAGCCGGTGCCCAGGATTTCGCACTGACATTCGCGCAGGATGCCCTTCTGGGCCAGCTGCATGGCCAGATTGAGACCCGTCTGCCCGCCCAGCGTCGGCACAATGGCGTCGGGGCGCTCCTTGCGGATAATCTTGGCGACGTATTCCAGCGTCAGCGGCTCCATGTAAACCTTGTCGGCGATATGGGTGTCGGTCATGATGGTCGCGGGGTTGGAATTGACCAGGATGACGGTATAGCCCTGCTCCTTCAGGGCCAGGCAGGCCTGGGTGCCCGAATAGTCAAACTCGGCCGCCTGGCCGATGACGATGGGCCCCGAGCCGATGACCAGAATTTTTTTCAAATCCTCTCTCTTAGGCATGGTAGGCACCTCCCTGCGCTTTGCTCTCTTCCATATTTCTGATAAACCAGCCGAACAGATACCCGCTGTCCTGCGGGCCGGGACAGCTTTCCGGGTGATACTGCACGGCAAAAATGCGCTCCCTTTCGCAGCGAACCCCCTCGGCCGTGCCGTCGAGCAGGTTGATGTGGGTCAGCTCGAGCGGGGTACTCTCCAGGCTGCCGGCGTCGATGGCGTAGGAATGGTTCTGGGCGGTGATTTCCACCTTGCCCGACAGCAGGTTGCGAACAGGGTGGTTACCGCCGCGGTGGCCGAACTTCATCTTGAAGGCCCTGGCGCCGTTGGCCAGGCAGACAGCCTGATACCCCAGGCAGATGCCGAAGATGGGCAGACGGCCCTGAAGCTGCCGCACCAGCTTGATAACCTGCGGGATGTCCTCCGGGTTGCCCGGGCCGTTGGAGAGGAACAGCCCGTCGGGCCGCAGGGCCAGGATGGTCTCGGCCGGCGTGTCATAGGGCACGATGGTGACGTTGCATTTGCAGTTATTCAGGCTGCGGATGATGCTGTGCTTGATGCCGCAGTCGACGGCGACGACGTTGTAGCGCGGGTTGGACGTGCGGCTGTACCACGTTTTTTTGCAAGAGACGCGGCGCACATGGTCGCGCATAGGCGCTTCCGCGCGCAGGCGCTCAAGCGCCTGTTCGACGGGCAGGTCTGCGTCGGTGATGATGGCGCGCATGCTGCCCTGATCGCGAATCATGCGGGTGATCATCCGGGTATCGACCCCCTGGATGCCGGGGATGCCGCTTTCCTCCATCTGGTCGCTCAGCGTCTGGGTGTAGCGGTAGTTGGAAGGGTTGTCGTTGTACTCGCGCACGATGAAGCCGCCGATGTTGGGCGTCTTGGTCTCAAAGTCCTCGTCGGTCAGGCCGTAGCTGCCGATGATGGGATAGGTCATACAGACCATCTGCCCGCAGCAGGACGGGTCGGACAGGATTTCCTGATACCCGACCATGGCTGTGCTGAATACCAGCTCGGCCGTGCGCTCGACATCGGCGCCAAAGCCCTGGCCGACAAAGCGTGCGCCGTTTTCACAGACCAACTGTTTCTTTGTTTGCTTCATTCTTCCCACTCCCTATTTTCGGATCAATCCGTTGCTGTTCATATAAATCACCTGCCCGCCGCGTATGGTGGCAATCACGCGGCCGCGCAGCGTCCGCCCGGCAAAGGGGGTGCTGCGGCCCTTGGTGGCAAAGCTGTCGGGGTCGACGCGCCACTCCGCGTCCCAGTCGACCAGCGTCCAGTCGCCCGGATCTGCCGGCCGGCGCAGGATGGCGCGGGGCTTGTCCCCCAAAAGGGCAAGCAGCCTTTCCGGCCCGATTTTATCCCCCAGCGCCGTACGCGCGGCGGCAAAGGCCGTCTCCAGCCCAACGATGCCCATAGCGCTGCCGTACAGGCCGCGGGACTTTTCCTCTGCCGTATGGGGGGCATGATCAGTGGCGATGCAGTCAATCGAGCCGTTGCAAACGCCGGCGATAAGGGCCTCGCGATCCTCTATTGAGCGCAGCGGGGGATTCATCTTATATTTGCCGTCGTCGCAGTCAATATCCTGCTCGCTGAAAAACAGGTGGTGGGGCGTCACCTCGCAAGTGACGGGCAGGCCCCTTTCTTTGGCCCTGCGCACCAGCTCGACGCTTTGCGCCGTTGAGATGTGACAGACGTGGTAACGGCAGCCGGTCCTTTCCACCAGGGCGATGTCGCGCTCAATCTGCTTCCATTCCGATTCATTCGATATCGAAGGCAGGCCGTATTTTTTCCCGCAGCCGGTTGAGACGCAGCCGCCGGGTACGAGCAGGGAATCATCTTCACAATGAGCGGCAATCATCAGCCTTGCGCCGCAGGCGCGGACCATGGCCGCTTCCATGACGCCGCCATATTGCACGCCGCTGCCGTCGTCCGACAGGCCGGCGACACGGGAAAGATCGTCCGGCAGGGCCGCCGGCCTTTCTCCTGCCCGTCCCTCAGTGATGCTCAGGTAAGGCAGAACCTCAACCGCCGCGTCGCGATCGATGATGTCCAGCTGCGCGCGCAGCCCTTCCTCGCCGTCGGGTACCGGGCTGACGTTGGGCATGGCGCAAATGGTGGTAAAACCGCCGCGGGCCGCCGCAAGCGTGCCGCTTTTCACCGTCTCCTTCTGTGAAAAGCCCGGCTCGCGCAGATGGACATGCAGGTCACAGAAGGCGGGCGCAAGTATCAGGCCGTGTCCGTCGAGCTCCGTTTCCTGCCCCGGGCCGTCGATGCGTATATCCTCCTGCCACAGCTTGTCCCCGCGCAGGACGCGGGCCCCCCGTACCAGCACCGCCATCGCTTAGCCCTCCAGGCTGCGGCAGATGGCCGACATGCGGACAAAGACGCCGTTTTCCATCTGCTTGAAGATGCGGGAACGGGGATGCTCGACAACGGCGTCGGCGATTTCCACATTGCGGTTAAAGGGGGCAGGGTGCATGATGATGGCCCCCTGCTTCATGCTCTCGGCGCGCGCTTCGGTCAGGCCGTAGCTGCGCAGATATTCGGCCGCCGTCATTTCTCCGTCTTTTTCATGCCGCTCGAACTGGATGCGCAGCATCATGACGACGTCGCTCTCGCGCACCGCTTTTTCAAACTCGACAAACCGCAGGCCCTCTTCCATATATTCTTCCGGGCCTGAAACGCAGACGTCCATCCCCATGCGCTGCATTACCTCGTAATTGGTGTGAGCGACGCGGGAGTGACGGATATCTCCGATGATGGCAACCCTGACGCCGTCAAACCCGCCGAACTCCTGCTGGATGGTCAGAAGGTCGAGCAGCGACTGCGTCGGATGATCCCCCGTTCCATCCCCACCGCTGATGACGGGGGTGTCGATGTGGCCCAAAAGCTCATCATAATAGCGGGTATGGGCACGGATGACAAGCAGGTCGGGGTGGAAACAGTCAAACACCTTGATGGTATCGTAAAAGGTTTCCTTTTTGGCCAGGGACGAAGATTCAGGATTAAAAGAAATGACCCGCAACCCCAGCTTTTCTTCGGCGATCTGAAAGCTGTATTGTGTGCGAGTCGACGGCTCAAAAAACAAATTACATGCAATACGGTTGGCAAAAGAGGGAACGGCGGCCCCATCCCGGAAGCTCTGCGCGACGCTGAGGATGCGTCTGATCTCCCCGGTTTCCAATTCCTTCAGGCTAAGCAGGTTTTTCAGCATAAGTCCTCCCTTTCCTTTTTTACCGCGGCTACGCCGCCGGTCATAACACAAATTTTTTTTATTATACCACCAAAAAAAGCGCGTTTCAATAGGGCGGCTTCCCTGTAATTCAAACCAATTTCTCTTTTTGTTTTGGTTTATTTTTCTAACCCCCCTTTTCTGCCGCTTGCAATGCCCGCCCAGGGCAGGTTATATTAGAATTACCAGAACGTATAACCGGATATTTGAAAGGAGATTTTCCCATGCTTCTCGGCCACGAAAAGGTTTCCTTCCTTCACCTGCCCACTCCGCTGGAGTATCTGCCTACCATTTCCCGGCAGCTCGGGGTGGAGTTTTACATCAAGCGCGACGACCTGACGGGCCTGGGCGTCGGCGGCAATAAGCTGCGCAAGCTGGAATACCTGCTGTATGACGCCCAGCAGAAGGGGGCGACCATGCTGATTACCCTGGGCGGCGCGCAGACCAACCACGGCCGCCTGACGGCTGCTGTCGCCGCTAAATACGGCATGAAATGCGCCATTTTGTGCATTGACGACTACCCCGGCGAGATCAGCGCCAACATCCTGCTTGACCGCATTATGGGGGCCGAGGTCGTGCTGAAAAAGAGCGACGGCCGACCGGAGGACGTGCAGAACGAAGAGCTGCTGGCCGAGGCTGTGAAAAAGTACGAAGCGCAGGGCGAGGTCGTCTATCCCATCCCTGTCGGCGGCTCCAACCGCATCGGTATGCTGGGATATTACGAATGTGCGCGGGAAATCACGGCACAGGCCTTCGAAATGGGCATTCCCCACGCGCGGCTGTTGTGCGGTGTCGGCAGCCTGGGCACCTATATGGGCCTGTTCTGCGGGCTGAAAAATGAGGGCTCTCCCCTGCGCCTGACAGGTATCGCCATCTCTCCCTTTGGCTCAGCTAAGGAAAAGCGCATCGTGGAGTATTTTAACGAGGTCAAGGACTCTCTTGGGCTGGACATCACCGCCGCCCGCGGCGACTTTGACATTGAAACCGGCTATGCCCGTGAAGGCTACAACAAGCCCAATCCCGTCGTTCGGGACGCCATCTATCAAATGGGTCGCGCCGAGGCTATTATTCTCGATCCCTGCTACACCGGCAAGGCTTTCGCAGGCATCCGCGACATGGTTAAGGAAGGCAAGATCAAACAGGGCGAGACCGTCATTTTCCTGCACACGGGAGGTATGCCCGCCATCAATACCCCCTTCCACCGCAAGGAGATGGAGCGCGAATTGATAGATGGCGTCACCATCCTGTAAGCCCTGCCGCCGAGAAAGGAATCTTCTCATGGACAAAAAAACAGTCTGGATACGGCGTATCAGCGCGGCAGCGGGAGCCGCTGCGCTGGCAGCCGCTCCCTTTGGTCTGGAGGCGCTGCGGCGCCGTTCAGACAGGCGCCGTTATCCGCCCAATGGCATTTTTGTCGAAGTCAACGGCCGCAAAATGCACGTTTACAGCGAGGGAAAAGGACAAAGGACCCTGGTCTTCCTGCCCGGATTGGGCACCC
>CAJMOV010000064.1 GCA_905215125.1 uncultured bacterium
TGCAGGGAACGCCGGCGGTGTTTAGCGTGCGGGCCGTACCGCCTGTCGAAAGGATTTCATAGCCCAGCTCGTGCAGGCCGCGGGCAAAGTCGACGATGCCTGTCTTGTCGGAAACGCTTAAAAGGGCGCGGGGCTTTTGCAGCATGACACAATACCTCCTAAAAACTGCCGGCAAAGCGGCGTCTGAATCAAACCGGCGGTGCCGGAACCGCCGCCTTTCGGCAAGGCGCGCGGGAAAATGTACAGCGGGATTATTCGGAAATGAAAACGCTGCGGCCTTCCGTCCGCAGGCGGCCCTGGCAGAACAGGGCGACGGCCCGGGGCAGGAGGACGTGCTCACATTCCGCCATAACGCGCTTTTGCAGCGTCTCGGCGGTGTCGCCCGGGGCGATCTCGACGGCTTTTTGCAGTACGATGGGGCCGCCGTCCGGCTCGCCGGTGACAAAGTGGACGGTGGCGCCCGTCACCTTGACGCCGTAAGCCAGCGCCGCTTCATGCACACGCAGGCCGTACATCCCTTTGCCGCAGAACGCGGGGATAAGGGAGGGATGGACGTTGAGCATCCGCCCTTCATACTTCTGGCAGAACGGCTCGTCAAAGATGGACAGAAAGCCGGCCAGGACGAGCAGGGAGGGCTTAAGCGGCGCAAGCGTTTTTTCCAGCGCGCGACAGAAGTCGGACGGGCTGGCGTATTGCTTGCGGGGGACGACAAGGGCGGGGATGCCGGCTTTTTCTGCCCGCTCGAGGGCGTAGACTCCCTCCCGCGAGGAAACAACAGCGGCAATGCGCCCGCCCCCCAGCTTGTCACACGCCTGCGCGTCGATGAGGGCCTGGAGATTGGTGCCCCCGCCCGAGACCAGCACGACAATGCTCAGCATAATTCGACGCCTGTTTCCCCCGTGATGCAGCGACCGATGACAGCGGCTGCCTCCCCTGCGTCCCGCAGGGCGGCGACGGCCTTTTCCGCCTGTTCGGCGGGGACGGCGATAACCAGCCCGACCCCCATGTTGAAGGTGTTATACATATCCCGCTCGGGTATGCTCCCCCTTTCGGCGATGAGCTTGAAAATAGGGGGCACAGGCAGGACGTCCTTATGGACTTCGGCGCGGATGCCCTCTTTGAGCATACGGGGGATGTTTTCGTAAAAGCCGCCGCCCGTGATGTGGCTGACCGCCTTGACGTCGCAGACGCGGCGCAGGGCCTCCAGCGCCCTGACATAGATGCGGGTCGGGGTCAGAAGGGCTTCGCCCAAGGTTTTGCCCAGGGCGTCATGATAGGTTTCCAGCGCGGCCTTGTCGGCGCCCAGCACGCGGCGGACCAGGGAGAAGCCGTTGGAGTGCACCCCGCTGGAGGCGACGCCGACGAGGGCGTCGCCGGGAGTCAGGCGGCTGCCGTCGATGATGGCCTTTTCGTCGACAATGCCGACGGCAAAGCCGGCCAGGTCGTATTCCCCCTCGGGATAAAAGCCGGGCATTTCGGCCGTTTCGCCGCCGACCAGGGCGCAGCCGGCCTGACGGCAGCCCTCAGCCACGCCGGAGACAATATCGGCTGCGACGGCGGGGTCCAACCTGCCGACGGCCAGATAATCGAGGAAAAACAGGGGCTTTGCGCCGCCGCAGGCGATGTCGTTGACGCACATGGCGACGCAGTCGATGCCCACGGTGTCGTGCTTGCCCAGCACAAAGGCCAGCTTGAGCTTGGTGCCGACGCCGTCGGCGCCCGAGACAAGCACCGGCTTTTCCATGCCGGAGAGATCGGGCGCGAACATACCGCCAAAGCCGCCGATGGTTCCCATGACGCCGGGGATATAGGTGCTTTCTACCATGGGGCGGATGCGCTTGACGGTGTCATAGCCGGCGGTGACGTCTACCCCGGCCTTTTTGTAGCTTTCCGAATGGCTGTCCTGATGGTTCATAACAGGGAAGCTCCTTTCGCTTTCATAGTGGGCCGCGCCAAGCGGCCGGGGTTATTCCTTGCCGTTCCAGCAGTAGGTGCAGACCTTGTCGCGCGGCAGCCCGATGGCGTCGAGCAGACCGTCCAGCGACTGGTAGCCCAGGGAGTCAAAGCCCAGCCTTTTGCAGATGGCGGACAGCATGCACTGGCCGCGCTGCGTCGAAGCGTCGCTGTATTCGGCCAGATGGTCAAGGCCGCCGTCCCCTTCCAGCTCTTGCACGGTGCGGCGGGCCAGAAGCTCCATATCCGACGTGCCTCGGGAAAAGTTAAGGTACTTGCAGCTGAACATGATGGGGGGGCAGGCCGAGCGCATATGCACCTGCTTGGCGCCCGAGCTGTACAAAAAATCGACCGTTTCATGCAGCTGCGTGCCGCGAACGATGGAATCGTCGACAAAGAGCAGCCTTTTACCCTCTATAAGCTCGGGAATGGGGATTTGCTTCATTTTGGCGACCTGGTTGCGCACGCTTTGGTTTTCCGGCATAAAGGAGCGGGGCCAGGTCGGGGTGTATTTGACGAAGGGGCGGGCAAAGGGACGGCCGCTGCGCGTGGCGTAGCCGATGGCGTGGGGCACGCCGGAATCGGGCACGCCGGCGACGTAGTCGACGTCGGGCAAAACGCCGCGATCCATTTCGTCCTGCGCCATGCGCTCGCCGTTGCGGTAGCGCATCAGCTCGACGTTGACCCCTTCATAATTGGAATTGGGGTAGCCGTAATAGGTCCACAGAAAGGAGCAGATGCGCATGCTGCCGCCCGGGGGGGAGAGGGTTTCATACCCTTCGGCCGTGATGCGGACAATTTCCTGCGGGCCCAGTTCGTAGGCGTCGCCATACCCCAGCTTGTGGTAGGCGAAGGATTCAAAGGAGACGCAGTGGCCCTCCCGCCCGTTGCCGATGAGCACGGGCAGGCCGCCCATACGGTCGCGCGCGGCTATGATTTCCCCCTTGTCGGTCAGGATAAGCAGGGTCAGCGACCCCTCTATCATCTGCTGGGCGTGCAGGATGCCGGAAGCCAGATCCCCCTTCTGATTGATGAGGGCGGCGGCCAGCTCGGTGGCGTTGACCTTGCCGGAGCTCATGGCCATAAACTGGTGGCCGTGGTCGGAGAAGTATTGGGAGATCAGCTCTTCCGCGTTGTTGATGATGCCGACCGTTGTGATGGCGTACAGGCCCAGGTGGGAACGCACAAGCAGCGGCTGCGGGTCGGTGTCGCTGATGCAGCCGATGCCGCTGCAGCCGTGGAAATCCTGCAAATCCTTTTCAAACTTGGTGCGGAACGGGGTGTTTTCAATGGAGTGAATCTGCCTTTGAAAGCCGTCCCTTTGATCAAAAATGATCATGCCGCCCCGGCGTGTGCCGAGGTGGGAGTGGTAGTCGACGCCGAAGAAAATGTCCAAAACGCAGTCGCGGCGGCTGACCGCGCCAAAGAATCCTCCCAATATAATACCTCCTTGGTATAATTGACCTGCTAGGCGAAAGCGCCGGTAAAGGCGGCGGGCGCGTCAGCGCGGATCCATGACCCGGCGCATGACCTCCTGGTAGGCGTCCTCTACATTTCCAAGGTCGCGGCGGAAGCGATCCTTGTCCAGCTTTTCGCCTGTTTTATGATCCCAGTAACGGCAGGTGTCGGGGGAAATCTCGTCGGCCAAAACGATGCTGCCGTCCGGCAGACGGCCGAATTCCAGCTTGAAGTCGATGAGATCAATGCCGCAATCCAGGAAAAAGGCCTTCAGCACGTCGTTGACCTGAAAGGACAGCGCCTTAATGCGCTCAATTTCCTCGTTGGTGGCAAGGCGCAGCGCGGCGGCGTGATACTCGTTGATGAGCGGATCGCCCAGCTCGTCGTTTTTGTAGGAAAATTCGATGGTCGGGCGGTCAAAGACAATGCCCTCCTCCACGCCGTAGCGCTTTGCAAAGCTGCCGGCTGAGCGGTTGCGGACAATGACCTCCAGCGGGACGATGCTGACGCGCTTCACCACCGTTTCGCGGTCGGAAAGCTCGCGGACGAAGTGGGTGGGCACTCCCGCTTTCTCCAACCGCTGCATCAGAAAGTTGGTCAGTCGGTTGTTGATGGCCCCCTTGCCCGCGATGGTGCCGCGCTTAACGCCGTTAAAGGCGGTGGCGTCGTCCTTGTAATCAACAATGAGCAGGGCGGGATCGTCGGTTTCATAGACCCTTTTGGCCTTGCCCTCGTAGATCATGGCTTGCTTCTGCATGGCTTTCACCCCGATTCAGATTTCGTAGCTTTTGCGGACCTTTTCGTCTTTTTTCATTACCTTTTCAGCCATAGCGCGCTTGTGTCCGTCCAGCGCGGCGGCAAGGTGCTCGTCAGACAGCGACAGCATCTGCACGGCGAGCAGGGCGGCGTTTTCCGCGCCGTTTATGGCGACGGTCGCGACAGGCACGCCCGCCGGCATCTGCACGGTGGACAGCAGGCTGTCTAGCCCGTCCATGGTGCTTGACTTGATGGGGACGCCGATGACGGGCAGCGTCGTACCGGCCGCCAGAACGCCGGCCAGATGGGCCGCCTTGCCGGCCGCGGCGACGATACAGCCGAAGCCGCGCTCGCGCGCCGTGCGCGACAGCTCCTCCGCGACGAGCGGGGTGCGGTGGGCCGAGCAGACGCGCACCTCAAAGGGGATGGAGAAGTTTTTCAGGGTTTCCATGCACGGCTCAAGCACCGGCAGATCGGAATCGGAACCCATGACAATCAGGACTTTTTTCATCCAAAGACCTCCTTCAGATAGGGGCAGAAGCTTCCTCTGCAAAAGCTAAAAAGCATCCCGAAAGGATGCTCTTTGACACTGACAGGATATTATCGCGCCGTTTTGGCCGCGCCGATGCAAAGGCCCCTGCGGCTGGAAAAAGCACGCGGAAAGCGGGGAGACAATCGATTCATCGCAGACGGCCCTCCGTACAAATACAGGATAGGTTCATTTTAACTCGAAAAGCCGAAAAAATCAATGATTTTCAGTGCCTGGAGGCGATTTTGGCGTTTTAGACAAAAAAATGCCGTCCGGCCCGGAAAACCATCGTGAGGTGTTTGACTTTTGCCCGCCGCTGTGGTCAAATAAAGGCATAAGAAGGAAGGAGGCTTTCCCATGAATGACAAGGCAAGATCTGTCGGGTTGAAAAAAGGCGGCTGCAATTGCGCACAGGCCGTTTTACTGGCATTGGCAGACGAGGCGGGCATATCGTCCGCGCTGGCCTGCCGCGTCGCCTGCGGCTTTGGCGGGGGTATGCGATGCGGCGGGCTGTGCGGGGCCTTTACCGGGGCCGTCATGGCCATCGGCCTGGCGCTGGGGAACGACGCGCCGGAGGACGCGGAAAAGCGGGATGAGTGTTACGCCGCCGTCATCGAATTCAACCGCCGGTGTAAAGAGCGCTTCGGCACCCTCGTCTGCCGCGAGCTGCTGGGGGCCGACAGCTCGACGCCGGAGGGCAAGGCTTTGCTCGAACGCGAGCCCGAGCGCAAGCGCATCTGCGACGAGCTGGTCGCCGTGGCGGAAGAAGCGGCGCGAGATATCATCGCGGGCTGCCGCGCCCACTGACGGGTGGAAAATAAAAATCCTGCATTTGTTTTTCATCAACTTTTAATTTGCGCATCGCGCCCTGATGGGATATAATGATAGCAGTACGAAATTCTTGATTTGGCGGTAGGATAAAATGAGCAGTCAGCCGAATAGCAATTACAATAATCAGGGCGGCGGTGAGGTCGGAGCCTGGATTTTCACAATCATTATGCTGTGGGTCTTCTTTCCCGTCGGGGTAGTGATGCTGATCTGTAAGCTGCGCGACGCCTTCCGACAGGATCGGGGGGTACGGCAGCGCGACTGGCAGCCCGGCCGACCCATGACGCAGAACGCGCCCCCGCCGCGCAAGCCCGGCCAGCCCATGACGCAGAACGGCTGGCAGCCGGCGCAGCCAGCCGCGCAGGAGGAGACGCAGTGGCAGCCGGTGCAGCCGGTATCGCAGACGCCGCAACCGGAGCGGCCGCCGCAGGCGGCACAGCCCCGCAGGGCGGAGCGGAACAGGGGACAGGCCCTTGAGCCGGTGGGCAAAAGCGTCAAGCTGCTGCGCCTTTTCGGCATTGTCCTGATCATCGTTGGCCTTGCAGGGATGCGCGAGCCGCTGGAATGGCTGTTTTGGATGGGATTTGACCTGGGCGACCTATACAGCGTGCTGCAATGGCTGGCCGTTGCGCTTGGCGGCGGAGCCATGCTGGCCGTCGCCGGCAGGCGCTCGCGCCGCGAAAGCCTGTATCACGGGTATCAAAATGTCATCGGCGCGTCGCAGATGCTGTCGCTTGACTTTATCGCGTCGGCTATGGGCCGCCGGTATGACGACGTCGTCGAGGATTTGCAGGACATGATCCGTCGCGGCTACTTCGGGCCGGAAAGCTACCTGGATCTGTATGAGCGCGCCTTTGTCGCCTGCCATGCCGCCGCGCCGCGGCGCGAGGTCAGGGCCGAGGAGCCGGCGGCCCCGCAGAGTCCTGCGTCCGGTATGTACGATGAGGAAAGGCAGATCTGCGAAATCAATAGGCGCATCGGCGACAGGCATGTCACCGAATGTATGAACCGGCTGGAGGAGCTGACCCATAAAATTTTCGCCTATGTCGAGGAGCATCCTGAAAAGGAGGGGCGCATCCGCAAATTCCGCGCCCATTACCTTCCCAAGACCATCAAAATCTGCGAGGCATACGCCCGCTTTGAGCAGCAGGGCGTAGCGGGCGGAAACATCCAAAGCGCCATGGAGGAGGTGGAAGCCACCATGGACAGCCTGGTCAAGGGCTTTGAAAACCAGCTGGATATGCTGTTTGACGACGAGGCGCTTGACATTTCCACCGATATCAGCGTGCTGGAGAGCATGATGGCGCCCAGCTCGCTCAAGATTGTCGACTTCATGCCCAGAGAAAAAGCGGAATAAAGAAGAAGAGTGCCCTTTGGGTAGCACTTATAAAACAGCATAAGAATGTTTTCGGGAAACGGCGTAGCTTCGGCTATGCCGTTTCTCCGTTTTGCAGGTCATTCAGCATGGCGGCGGGAAGTATTCCCACGAGGTCATAGGAAATATCAATCTGCTGTTCCCTGTACCCTTTTGATTTATCCGGCGCGTGAACATATACCGCCTTTACCATATCGTTTAAGACGGTAGGTGTCAACTCGTCCAAATCAAGATACTTTTGTACCTTGCCGATAAACCTGTCAATGTTTTCTGCCTGTTCTTCTTGCTGTATAATTTCTTCATTCAGTTGCAACAGCTTTTCCCGCAGTTCTTCCTGCTCCTGTTCGTAATCATCAGAGAGCATTTGAAATCTGCTGTCAGATAGTTTTCCGTTGGCGTTATCCTCGTAAATACGTTTGAAAAGTCGGTCAAGTTCTTCAATACGCCGTTCCGCTTGTGTTGCTTGCCGCCGCTTTGCCGCAAGTTCTTTCCTTGCTTCGGCTTTCTGCTTCGCTCCCATAGCTTTCCTAAACTGTTCCTCATGGTTGGTTACACAAGAAATCACAAGCCGCAGATGTGCAAGTACACCCTGTTCCAGTACCACAGCGCGAATAAAGTGCGTCGGGCAGACCTCTTTGCCTTTCAGTCTGGAAGTGGAACATACGAAATGGTCTTGCCTTGCTTCAAAATTCTTGCTTGTGCAGTAATACAGCTTCTCCCCACAGTCAGCACAGCGGGCAATGCCGGAGAACATATTCGTCTTGCCTGTTCTCGTTGGGCGGCGTTTGTTCTTCCGCAATTCCTGTACCCGCGCCCATGTGTCAGCGTCTATGATTGCTTCGTGGGTGTTCTCAAACACAAGCCATTTTTCCTCTGGGTTGTAACAGGTCTTTTTGCTCTTGTAGGATTGTTTATAGGTTTTGAAGTTTACCGTATGCCCTTGATATTCCGGTCGCTCCAAAATATCTGCTATGGTATCGCCTGTCCAGTTGTAGGGATTGTCCGGCGGCGCGTTCCTTGCCGCTCTGCCTGTCTGTTGAAAATGGATTCTCGGCGTTATGACCTCTTCCTCTTTCAGAATACGGGCAATCTGTGATGGACCATAACCATCTAAGCAGAGCGCAAAAATCCGTTTGACTACCTCGGCGGCTTCTTCGTCCACAATCCAACGCTTTTTGTTGTCAGGGTCTTTCATATAACCGTAAGGCGGGTTTGTGCAGAGGTGTTCGCCTGCTTCGCCTTTGGACTTCATCACCGCGCGGATTTTCTTACTCGTATCTTTCGCGTACCACTCGTTGATGATATTGAGAAACGGGGTGAAATCGCTATCCTGTTTATTTGCGCTGTCTATGCCGTTGTTGATAGCAATAAACCGCACGCCTTTCTCCACAAATAGGACTTCTGTATAAAAGCCGACTTTCAGATAATCGCGCCCCAGACGGGACATATCCTTGACTATCAGCGTCGATACTTCGCCGTTCTCTATCTTCTCAATAAGTTCGCTCCAACTTGGACGGTTGAAGTTCGTACCAGAATACCCGTCATCAACAAAAAACAAGAGATTTTTGAAGCCGTTTTCCTTTGCGTATTTACTTAAAATCGCCTTTTGATTTACAATGCTGTTGCTGTCGCCCTGTAATTCATCGTCGCGGGATAAGCGGCAATAAAGGGCGGTAAGTTTGTTGTCAGACTGCCTTAACATAAGTTTGCTCCTTTCGTTGGCGGGCAGTCTGCCATACAGGATTGTATGTACTCATTTTATCGGCTCCCTTCCTTTTTATCAACTTCTTTCTGTAAATTTTCCTGTTCCATAAGGCGTAAAATTTTGCCCGGCAAGGATTTTTTACCGTCATAGCTCCCTGTAAAGCGATAGCTTGTTCTGCCGGATTTGATAACGACCTCACGTTTCGGAAGTTCTTGATACAGGGGATTTTTCACGATGATTTGACCGTCTTTGATAATTCGTTTTCGTTCCATTCCTTTCCCGTCCTTTCGTAGTTTGATAGGAGAAAAGTTTCAGAGCAAGCATAGGAAAGGGGTACCCTTTCCGTAAAATACGCTGCATTTTGCT
>CAJMOV010000065.1 GCA_905215125.1 uncultured bacterium
CTGCGTCGGCAGATAGCTTAGGCGCTGCGGGGCGTGCAGCCGGCGGTTTAGGCGGAGACGGCGAAGGGGGAGAGGGGCGGGGCGCGGAAGGCGTTTGCGGCTTGATAGTGCCGATATCGGGCGCTGCCGAGGAGACGGGATGGCCGGGGCGCATGGCCATCGGCGTACCCGCAGCCGCTTGCTGCCGTTTTTTCTGCGCTTGGGCAATGACGCCGAACAGAATAACGAGGACAATAGGCAGGAAGGAATACCAATATGACCCAGAGGAAACAGAAGAGGGCTCCTCATTGACCTCGCTGGCAATCAATTCACCAGGTACGGGCAGCACCTCAGTAAACTGCACGGTATCTATGATGCTGTACATCATCTGCTTGAGGCCGGAGGGGTTGAACATGTCCTCTCCACCGTAGTCGGTCAGAATAAAGTGAATAGACTGGCCGTTAAAAATGGTCGACATCTGATAGCAGTGCAGCGGCACATCGCCATTTTGTTCAATGCGGTCATAGGAGAAAAAGCGGGCGTCGGCAGTATAATAGTCCTCCTCCCGGGTGCATTGCGCACTGTTACCCAGCGTCCAGGGCGGATTTGCGGCGAAGTAGTCGGCGGCCTGGTCGACAAAGGCCTCATCCCACAGGGCCAGATCAAAGACATCCTCGTTGGGGGTCATAACGATAACCAGCTGGTAAAAATTTTCCAAATCATAGCCATCGAGATAGATATTCTGGCTTTCAAAAACCTCCTGCATGTACCATAGGTCGTCGTCATAAAAATACAGGCCGGGATCCCCCTCCTGCGTCTGGCCTGTCAAGACGATCCACTCTTCGGGAAAGTCGACCTCCATGTAAAGCTCGGGCAGTTCGTATGTGATGTTGACAGCGGCGGCGCTCATACAGCCGGCCACGGCCAGGATCGCGCACAAAAGCGCGCAGCATCGTTTCATTGCTGACCCCCCATTAGTATATTGCGCGACGAAGCGCGCGGAATGATCATTCTGTCACCATTATAGCATAAGGATGCCCTGAAAGACAAATGGAATCGGATGATCGTGCGGACGCATTACTTGACGGGAGACGCAAAAAAGGATATACTCAGTATACAATCGAAAAGCATACGGAAGCAGGGGGCCCGGTGGAAAGCCGAGCTTGTGTCCCGGCAGCCGTGGAGCCGGCGAAAGGGCCGCGCGCCTGTGAGCCGCCGGGCTTTTCCGGGAGAAGGCCCGGGCAGGCAAAGCCGGCGTATCTGTTCCGCCGCTGCGGGGGGAACGGTTTTCTGAGGTCGGACGGCTTACTGCATATGCGGCGCGCATAGCGGCAGCCTGCTTGTGTACGGCGGCGCATCCCGGGATGCCCGCTGTTTTTTTGTCCGGGCGGGACGGTTGTATTGTTAAGCTGCGGGAGGAATGAAACAATGAAAAAGCTGGCAAGGCCCCTCTGTGTCCTGCTGTGCCTTTGCCTGACGGCTGGCGGGGCGCTGGCGGCCGAAGATCTTTGCGCGCCCACCGTGCAGGCGCTTCTGGATAAGGCGCCCGAACCTGCTGTCGGAGCAACGGGCGGGGAATGGGGCGTGCTCGCCCTGGCCCGCTGGGGCGGCGGCGTACCGCAGGAGTATTTTGACGGGTATTATCAGCGCCTGACCGACACCCTTGCGGAAAAGGGCGGCGTACTGCACACGCGCAAATACAGCGAATACTCTCGCGTCGTCCTGGCGCTGACCGCTATGGGGAAGGATCCGGGTGACGTCGGCGGGTATGACCTTCTGGCGCCCCTGGCCGATGTGGAAAGGACCACCTATCAGGGCGTCAACGGGGCCATTTTCGCACTGCTGGCTCTGGACGCTGGCGGGTATGACGTCCCCGGCGTGCGCCAGCAGTACGTCGAGTTCATCCTTGACGAACAGCTGCCGGACGGCGGCTTTACCCTGGCAGGCGAGCGTGCCGACCCCGATGTGACGGCTATGGCCCTGCAGGCGCTGGCGCCCTATCGCGGACAGGAGATCGTGGGGCAGGCGGTACAGCAAGGCGTTGCCCGCCTGTCTGAAATGCAGAAATCGACCGGCGGGTACGAAGGCTGGGGCGCTGACAGCTGTGAAAGCACGGCCCAGGTCATCATCGCGCTGGGGCAGCTGGGCATCCCCCTGGACGACGAACGTTTTGTCAAGGACGGAAACAGCCTGCTGGACAATCTTCTCAGCTACCGCCTGCCCGACGGCGCCTTTTCCCACACGCCGGGCGGCGAGGCCAACCTGATGGCAACTGAGCAGGCGGCCTGCGCGCTGGTCTCCGCTGTGCGGCAGCAGGATGGACGGGCCCCTCTGTATACCATGAATGAAAACGCGGAAATCCCCGCCGACGCAGCGCGGCAGGCGGCGTCCCTGGGCAGGCTGGTTTTTCATCTGGTTTCGGGGCTGTAAAGGGAGTATAGGATGCGCAGAATGAGGTGGATTCCCCTCCTGCTGGCCGTCCTGCTGCTGGGCCTGTGCGCCTGTACGCAGGCAGAACGGCCTGGGACGGCCGATGGTGATGCGGGCGCTTTGCCCGACGGAGCGGGAGACATACAGCAAAAGGACCCTGCTGATTCGCGGGAAGAGGATGGGGCGGATACGCCCGACGCCCCGGACGCGGATCAAGAGGAAAGCAGCGCGCCCGAAGCGCCGGATAAAGCAGACGGAGAGCAGGCGCCGCCCGCAGGCAGCGGACAGGGCGCGCCGGAGGAGCCCGAAAGCACCGATAAGGAGCCGGACGATGCAGGGCGGGAAGCGACGGCGCCCGCAGAACAGGATGCGCCGCAGGAGCCGGCCGTCCCCAAGGTAACGCTGTCGGTGCAATGCGGCGCGATATTGGATAATATGGACGACCTAGACCCTGATAAAGCCGAGCTGGTTCCGGCCGACGGTGTGCTGTACGCTGCGACCGAGCTGGAGCTCACAGAAGGGGAAAGCGTGTTCGACGTGCTTTCCCGCGCCATGAGGGACGCTAAAATCCATATGGAATACAGCAGCACCCCCATTTACCAATCGGCTTACATCGAAGGTATCGGCAACCTGTATGAGCTGGACTGCGGCCCGTTGTCGGGCTGGATGTACCGGGTCAACGGCGAGTTCCCACCCTATGGGTGCTCGCGCTGGATGGTGCAGGACGGCGACGTCATTGAATGGCTGTACACCTGCGATCTGGGCCGCGACATCGGCGGGGAGGATGCGCTGGCCGGACAAAAGGAATAACGGGTATGTGAAAGCCCCGCGCCAGTGGCGCGGGGCTGTTTTGCATGTATGGGCTGTTCAGATAAGAAAGGCCAGCAGATGGGTCAGCGCCGACAACCCGTGGTAAAACGCCCGCTTGGCCAGGGAAACGTCAAGCGGCTCGACGTCGCCCGGCAGATATTCCCCATCGGGGCCGACGACCAGGCACTGCGCGGTGATATCGGCCAGCTCATCCAGCATTTGCTGCTGGAAGGGGGCGCTGTCGATGACCAGCATGACCTCGGTGTCAATATAGATGCTGCGCTCGTCCAGGTTCCACGACCCGACAGCCGTCAGGCGGTCGCCGATGAAGGCGGCCTTGCCGTGGATGGAATCGCGGCTTTGGTATTCATAGATGCTCAGGCCCGACCGGGCCAGCGCAGTGCGGTCCCACAGATAGGCTGAAAAAGCGGGAGGATTGGGGGTGGAAGCCAGCGAATTGGTCAGCAGCCCGACCTCTCTTTCCTCTGTCAGCGCCAGAAAATCGCGCCGCGCGTCACGCCCCAGCACAGTATAGGGCGACTGAAAGAGCACTGCGCCGTCGGTCTGGCTGGCCAGGGCCAGCAGCTGGGCCAGGATAAGGGGCTGCTTTTTTTCCGCAGTGACGGGGTTGGAAATGAGGGAGATTTTGTCGGTCGGCGCCGTCATGGCGAGCAGCTCTTCATCTGTCGGCGCTTCCGGCACAGAACAGGCGGCGTAAAGAGCGCGCAGCTCGCCGCCGCGCGTCTCGGCGCGGGAAAGCTGGCGGCTGCTCAGCCGGTCGAAAGCAGGGGCTGTCAGCTCGTTTGCACAGACGCTGTCGCAGTAGCGCAGCACATCGTCGATGACGCTTTCGCCCCTGCCGCTGCGCCAGACCAAAACGTCATGGTCATAGGAGACGGCCCCTTCATAGCTGTCGGGCGCAAAATAGTTGTCCGCGATGTTGCGTCCGCCCAGCAGCAGCAGCTTACCGTCGACGATAAAGTATTTGTCGTGCAGACGGCTGTTGATTGCGCCCGGGCGCAGCAGGCTGAAAGGGTTGAAATAATAAAGCTCGACGTTGGGGTGGCTCCACAGCGCCGCGGCCGTCGCTTCCTCGCTTCCCCCAAGTCCGCAGAACATTGCGTCCAGCACAACGCGCACCTGTACGCCGCGATCGGCTGCGTCGAGCAGCGCGCCCCAGAAAAGGGCCGTCGTCTCCCCGGCCGCCGTCGAATAGCTGGAGATGTCGATACGCTCCTCCGCCGATGCGATGAGAGCCAGCCGCAGGGTGAATGCCTGCTGCGGATCGCCGACGTAGCAGGCGCGGTCGGGGCCTGACAGACTGCCGTCGCCGTAAAAATCACTGGCGGAAAAACCGGCCCAAAAGTCCGGGTCGACCTCGGCAGGCAGGGCGTAAGGCACGACAACGGCGGCCAGGTACAGCACAAGTATGGCGGTCAGCGCCAGCGCCAGGCGTTTGACGGTCCTTTTCATACCTTGCCCCCCAGGGAAAGATAGTCCAAATAGCTTTGCAGGATGACGGAAGCGGCGACGGCGTCAACCCGGGCGCGCTGCTTCTGCTTTTTTTTGCCCGCGTCGCTTAAAATGCGGCCGGCCGTGACAGTGCTGCTCCGTTCGTCCCACAGGACGATGTCGGCCCCGCAGCGGGCCAGCAGGGCGTCGCGCAGCGCGCGGGACTTTTGCGCGCGCGGGCCTTCGGTGCCGTTCATGTTGACAGGCAGGCCGAGCACCACCCGATCGGGCCTTTCCGCTTCAATTTCGCGGCACAGCTCGTCAATGAGCTTTGCCGGGCTGGGCTGCGTGATGGTAAAAGCACGCCCTGCGATCAGGCCCGTCGGATCGGAATAGGCGACGCCGGTGCGCACATCGCCGGGATCGATGGCCATAATTTTCATGTGATTCCCCCTATATGGCAATAGATGCGGTCAGGGACATTGTACCATGGAAAGGCCCCGGCTGCAACGCATGGGCCGCCGCGCCGCTTGACAAGCGCATACTTACGCATATAATAAATGATGAGGAGATATGGCCCTCGCTTTTGAAGCGGGGGCTGTTTAAAAAGGGAGTGTACCATGTGACACTGGATGAGCTTGCCATTGGTCAAAGCGCCGTCGTCGCATCGGTCGGCGGGGAAGGGGCGCTGCGCCGCCGCCTGCTGGACATGGGCATCACGCCCAAGACAACGGTTATGATGCGCAAAAAGGCCCCGATGGGCGACCCTGTTGAAATCTGCCTGCGCGGATATGAACTGACGTTGCGGCTGGAAGACGCCCGCAAAATCGAGCTGCGCGGGGAGGAAGGGCAATGAACCTGATCTTTGCCCTGGCTGGCAATCAAAACTGTGGCAAAACCACCCTGTTCAACCAGCTGACCGGATCCCATCAGCACGTCGGCAACTTCCCCGGCGTCACGGTAGAACGCAAGGAAGGGGCGGTGCGCGGGCACCCCGGCTGCGCGGTTGTCGACCTGCCGGGAATTTACTCGCTGTCCCCCTATACGTCGGAAGAGGTCGTCACCCGCAACTTTTTACTGCGCGACAAGCCGGACGCCATCATCAATATTGTAGACGCGACCAACATAGAGCGCAACCTGTACCTCACGCTGCAGCTTATGGAACTCGACGTGCCGATGGTGCTGGCGCTCAATATGATGGACGAGGTGCGCGCCAGCGGCGGCAGCATCGACGTATTGGCTTTGGCGCACGGCTTGGGTGTTGACGTCGTCCCTATTGTCGCAAGCCGTGGGGAAGGGGTGCATGAGCTCATCGACAGGGCCATCGCTGTGGCGCAGGAAAAGCGCCGCCCGGCCCGGCAGGACTTTTGCGCAGGCGAGGTACATAAGGCCGTCCACTCCATTGCCCATATCATCGAGGATCACGCCCGGGCGGCCGGCGTGCCCCTGCGTTTTGCCGCGACCAAGCTGGTTGAAGGGGACGAGCCCATGCTCAGAGCCCTTGCCGTTCACGAAGGGGACGCGGAGATCATCCGCCATATCGTCTGCGACATGGAACAGGCGCTGGGCACTGATCGCGAAGCGGCGCTGGCCGACATGCGCTATGAGTATATCGCCGGGCTGGTCGCCCGCGCGGTACGCAAGCCGCAGGCGACGGCCGAGCAGCAGCGCTCGCTGAGGATCGACGGGGTTCTGACCCATAAATATTTTGCCATCCCTATTTTCCTGGGGGTCATGCTGCTCATATTCTGGCTGACCTTTTCCGTCATCGGCGGCACGCTGTCCGATTGGATGGCGGCAGGCATCGATCGGCTGACCGTCCTGGCCGCTTCAGCGCTGTCCGCCGCCCGCGTCAGCCCGGTCCTGCAGTCGCTCATCATCGACGGCGTCTTTGCCGGGGTGGGCAGCGTGCTTGGCTTTCTGCCAATCATTGTAGTGCTCTTTTTCTTCCTGTCCATGCTGGAGGACAGCGGATATATGGCCCGCGTCGCCTTTGTCATGGACAGCCTGCTGCGAAAAATCGGCCTTTCAGGCCGCAGCTTTGTGCCCATGCTCATCGGCTTCGGCTGTTCGGTTCCCGCCATTATGGCGACGCGCACTCTGCCCGGCGAGCGGGACAAGCGCATGACCATCCTGCTCATCCCCTTTATGTCGTGCAGTGCCAAGCTGCCCATTTACGCCGTGTTCACCGCAGCCTTTTTTCCCGAACAAGGGGCCATCGTCATGATGGGGCTGTACGTTTTTGGAATATTGACCGGCATCCTGGCTGGGTTGCTGCTCAAAAACACCGTGTTCCGCGGCAACCCCGTGCCCTTTGTCATGGAGCTGCCGGCTTACCGGCTGCCCGGCCTGCAAACCACCCTGCTGCACATGTGGCAGAAGGCCAAGGACTTTATCGTCAAAGCATTCACCATCATTTTCCTGGCGTCCATTGTCGTGTGGCTGTTGCAGAGCCTGGATTTCGGCTTTAATATGGTAGAGGATCAGGGAAAGAGTATGCTGGCGGCGCTGGGCGGTTGGATTGCCCCCATTTTCCGGCCCCTTGGTTTTGGAAATTGGCAGTGCGCCGCCGCCCTTATCACCGGCCTGTGCGCAAAGGAGACGGTGGTCAGCACCTTTATCCAGCTGACAGGCTCTGCAGGTACCGCTGAGCTGGCGGCTGTTCTCCCGCAGCTTTTTACGCCGCTGCAGGCCGTGTCCTTCCTGATCTTTACGCTGCTGTACATGCCGTGCGTCGCAGCCATGGCCGCCGTGCGCAGAGAGATGGGGAGCGGGCTCAAGGCGCTGGGCCTGATGGCCTTCCAGACCGGTGTGGCGTGGCTGATGGCCTTTCTGATCTACACGGCCGGGCTGGTTCTGGGACTTTGAGATGAACGGCGCGTCATGGGCCGTGCTGGCCGTCCTGCTTGTTTTGATTGTTTCGGCCGTCCGCGTATTGTACCGCCGCAAAGGCTGCTGCGGCCGCGGACGGAGCTGCCGCTGTTGTGAAAAAGGAGAGAAAACGTGCAGAAATCCCGCAGTACGCCCGCCAAAGGCTCAGCGCTGACGCTAGGCGCAATAAAGGCGGCCGTCATCAAAAGCATCCTGGCCGGGCTGATGATCGGCGTCGGCGCGACGGTTTATCTTGCCTGCGACAGCCGCGTTGCCGGCGCACTGCTCTTTTCAACAGGCCTCATCACCATCTGCAACCAGGGCTACATGCTTATTACCGGAAAGGTCTGCTATGCGCTGGAAAGCGGGCTGGAAAACATCGTCACACTGCTCGTTATCACGCTGGGCAACCTGGCGGCCTGCCTGCTGTACGGCGCTGCGACGCAGCGGTATATGCCTGCCATTGCCGAAAAGGCAGCCGATGTCGCCGCGAACAAGCTGCTGCAAAGCGCGGATCAGACCTTTGTTCTCGGCATTCTGTGCGGCATATTGATGTATATTGCCGTCGTCACCTTCCGGCGTCAGCAGGGCATGTCGCGCTATGTCGGCATCGTCACCTGCGTGCCCGCCTTCATCCTGTGTGGCTTTGAGCACTCGGTAGCCGACGCCGTTTATCTCAGCATGGCCGGCCTGCCGGACGGGTCGATACGTTTTTTGTTCATCGTCCTGATGGGCAACGCCATTGGCGGCCTGCTGTTCCCTTTGCTGCAAAGGCTTGCCGGAGATAAAGACTGAAGCCTGGTCCATCGGCTTTGCCGGTGGACCTTTATCATATGGGACGCATCTGCGCAGGCGCAGAATAAAATGGCCTGACGCCGTCTAAAATAAGGGCATTAGAGGCGCAGGGAAATAAGGGCTTTCCAAAACGGGAAAGCTATGATATACTTATAAGGTTAATAGAATGTTTGCCGCTCCTCTGCGTCACGTCCAGGGCAGCGGTTTAATCAATAAAAATGGAATGAAAAGGCAGACCGGGGCTGTTAACCTTGTAAAGAGGGTTAGCTTTTTTCTTGCGCGCAAAAAATGACGCTTTTCCACCCGGGATGCCTTGTTATTGAGTATAAGCCCTGCAAGACGGGGCGAAAGAATGGAGATTTTATGGCACAAAACAAAAAAACAAACAGCCCAGACACGGCCGAGCCGGCGCGCAGCCGGCAAAAGGGACAGACCCAGGGCAGGCGGGCGTCTCAAAAAAGCAGGGGCGCCGCACAGAACGCCAGGGAAGAGCAGGCAAAAAGCAAAAAGCCGGCGGAAAAAAGCGCCGCGCCCGCGGCGGAAAAGCCCGCC
>CAJMOV010000066.1 GCA_905215125.1 uncultured bacterium
AATTCCCTCTACGCCCAAATTGAGGTTACCGGATTTCTCCGTCAGGATTTCGCCCAGCGTTCCGAAAAGCAGCGGAGTCCCCGCCAGCACGGCAGCGACAAGCAGATTGACAACGACGTCGATATTAACCATGCTTCTGCTCCTTTCCACGCACAATCAGGCGATAGTTGATGAAAAATTCGCACCCCAGCATGAAAAACAGGATTATGCCCGTCAGTACCTCGGCCGCAGACGCGGGGATGAGAAAAACCGTCTGTATGCGTCCCGCCCCCTTCTGCAAAACAGCGAGGAAGGAGGCGATAAAGACCATGACTATGGGATTGAGCTTGGCCAACCATGCCACCGTTATGGCCGTGAATCCGATGCCTCCTGCCGTATTTTCCGTTAAGGTGTAGTTGGCGCCGGAGACCTGCAAAAAGCCGACAATTCCGGCAATCGCGCCGGAAATAAGCATGGTTCGGATGATAATGCGCTTGACATCCATGCCGGCATAACGCGCCGTCCGCTCGCTTTCGCCGACGACAGCGATTTCGTATCCCTGCTTCGTGCGCTTGAGATAAATATACATGCCGATGACGGCGAGCAGCACGATGATCCAGCCAATGTGGATGCCGAACAAGCGGGGCAGCTTTGCCGCGTCGTCAAACATGGCAATTTTGGGGAAGCCGCCGCTCGACGGCTTTTTCCAGGGCCCGTTTTGCAGGTACTGCTCAAATCCCAGGATGATGTAATTGAACATCAGGGTGAACAGCGTCTCGTTCGTACCCCATTTGGCCTTGAACAGCGCCGGAATGACGCCCCACAGCGCGCCCGCCAGCGCGCCCGCCAGAAACATGACGGCGAGCAGCACGGGCTTGGGCATGCTGTCATAATGGAACAGGGCGAAATAGGTTGCGGCTATCGCGCCGGCCAGGATCTGGCCCTCTGCTCCGATGTTCCAAAACTTCATTTTAAAGGCGGGCGCAATGGCGACGGCAGCGCCCAATAGCGGGATGGTGCGCTTGATGGTCTCGTTGAGCACCGTGCGCGAGCCGACGGCGCCGCGGACCATCTCGGCATAGACCGAAAAGGGGTTGTGCCCCAGCATGAGAATGAGCAGCGCGCCGGTTGCCAGCGCAGCAAGCGCGGCAACAGCGCGTATGAGCCACACCTTTCGCGCGGGGATTTCCGGACGCTTGGCAATGCGGATAAGCGGCTCTCGGCGAACCACTTTGCTCTGTGCGTTCATCGGGCGCTCCCCCCTTCCCCGACGTGGGTCATCATCAGGCCCAGCTGTTCCTTTGTGGCCCAACGCGCGTCGACAACGCCGCTGACCCTGCCGCCGCACAGCACGACAATACGGTCGCACAGCTCGAGCAGCACATCCAAATCCTCGCCGACAAACAGGACAGCGGCGCCTTTTTCCTTTTGTTCGTTGAGCAGATGATAAATGGTATAGGACGAGTTGATATCCAGCCCGCGCACCGGATAGGCCGTGATGAGCACCGTCGGCGAAGAGGCGATTTCCCGTCCGACCAGGACCTTCTGCACGTTTCCCCCCGACATGCGGCGCACCGGGGCGCTGATACCGGGGGTGACGACCTCCAGCCTTTCGACAACGCGCTCGGCCAGCTCCTGCGCCGGCCTGCGATCTGCAAAGGGTCCCTTGCCGCTGCGGTAGCTTTTCAGCATCATGTTGTCCACCATGTCCAGCCCGGCGACCAGGCCCATGCCCAGACGATCCTCCGGCACAAAGGCGAGGGCAATTCCCTTTTTAATAATCTCCCGCGGCGATTTTCCCACCAGATTTTCATGCACGGGGACGCCGTCAAGCTCGCCGGCATACAAAATAGCCCCTCCCTGTACCGGGCACAGGCCGGCGATGGCCTCGCACAGCTCCTTCTGCCCGCTGCCCGCGATACCGGCAATGCCGAGGATTTCGCCGCCGTACGCCGAAAACCCGACCTTGTCAAGCAGCGTGACGCCGTCGTCGCTGATGCACGTCAGGTCGACGATTTTCAGCCGTTCCTCTCCCCGCTTACACTCCGGCCGCTCGATGTCGAGCGAAACGGAACGGCCGACCATCATTTCCGTCAGGGCCTGTGGATTGGTTTCCGCCGTGTTGACCGTGCCGATGTAGCTGCCCTTCCGCAATACGGCGACGCGATCGGAAATGGCCATGACCTCGCCCAGCTTATGGGTGATGATGACAATGGCTTTGCCGTCGTCGCGCATATTTCGCAGCACGGAAAAGAGCTTGTCCGCCTCCTGCGGGGTCAAAACGGCTGTCGGCTCGTCCAGGATGAGAATATCCGCCCCGCGGTAAAGGACCTTTAGGATTTCCACCGTCTGCTTTTCGCTGACCGACATATCGTAAATTTTCCGGTCGGGGTCGATTTCAAACCCGTATCTGCCAGCGATTTCCGATATCGAGCGCGCAAGCTCGCGCCGGTCGATGCGTGCCTTTCCCGGCAGGCCCAGCGCAATGTTTTCCGCCGCCGTAAAGACGTCGACCAGCTTGAAGTGCTGGTGGATCATTCCGATGCCCAAATCAAAAGCGTCCTTGGGCGAACGGATGACAACGCTCTGCCCCTTCACGGTGATTTCCCCTTCGTCGGGGAAGTAGATGCCCGACAGCATATTCATCAGCGTCGTCTTGCCGCTGCCGTTTTCCCCCAGCAGCGCAAGGACCTCCCCCCGGCGCACGTCCAGGCTGATGCTGTCGTTGGCCACGACGCCGCCGAAGCGCTTGACCAGATTTTTAACCTCAATGGCCTTGTCCATGCCATCCCCCTTTTTTCATAAGATGGAAAGCATGGCGGGACCGCTTGCGGACCCGCCATGACAGCTGCGATATGCTTCCCCGCTTATTCGACGATGGTGATGCCGGGGATGATGTAGTTGAAGGAAGGCGCGCTCTGCTCTTCACTCTCGTGGTAATACTCGCCTTCGGGGATATCCAGGGTGATTTCATTGCCGTCGGCATCCTGGCCAACGCCGGTCAGCGGGCCGTCAAAGACATGGCGCTCGCCGCTGACCAGCTCGGCGGCGGCAGCGTCGATGGCTTCCTGAGTGCCTTCGGCGGCAATGTCGGTGTTGAGCGGGGAAAGGTAGACGGCGCCATCAGCGTAACCCTTGCACCAGTCGACGGGGATTTCTGTGCCGTCAATGACGTGCTGCACCGCTTCTGTAATATAGACGCCCCAGTTGATACGGGCGGAGATGAGAGACGCATTGGGGGCGGCGTCAATCATATCCGCATTGTAGCCGACCTGCCACACGCCGTTCTGCTCGGCCGTCGTGGCCGGGGCGGTGGAGTCGCAGTGCTGGCTGATAACGTCGCAGCCGCGGTCAATCAGGGCCTGGGCGACCTGCGCTTCCTTGGTCGGATCGTTCCACTCGCCGGTGTACATGACTTCCATGGTCACATCGGGGTTGACGCTCTTGGCGCCGAGATAGAAAGCGGTATAGCCGGAAATGACCTCGGCAAACGGATAGGCGCCGACGTAGCCCAGGTGATTATTTTCCGTCTTGAGTCCGGCGGCGATGCCGGCGAGATAGCGCGCTTCATAAATAGAAGCAAAGTAATTATGTACGTTGGGCAGGCCGGAATCCTTGGCCTGGGTGCCGGTAGCGTGGCAGAACTGTATTTCCGGGTATTCGGCGGCGACGGTCAGGACGTAGTCCTCGAAGCCGAAGCTGGTGGCGAAGATGATGTTGCAGCCCTCCTCAACCAGCTCGCGCAGGGCGGTTTCGCAGCTTTCGTCCTCGCTGACGTTGTACTTGTTGACAATCTGCTCTTCCGACAGGCCGAGGGTGCCGACCATTTCCTGGGTACCCAGATCCTGGTTGTAGGTGTAGCCCTTGTCGCTCGGGTCGGAAATGTGGACAAAGCCGATCTTCAGCTCTTCCTTGGGGATGCCGGCCGTCTGATTGTCTTCCGGCTGGTCTTCCCCGCCTTCGTCGCCGCCCTGGTTTTGATCCTCATTGCCGCTGGGCGGTGTGGAATCATCGGCGCATGCCGCCAGCGTGAAAGCCATCAGGCCGGCAAGCAGCAAGGCAAGCAGTCTCTTCTTCATGTTCTTTTCCTCCGGGTTCTTCATTTTCTCTCATGCGCGGGCGTCCAAGCAACGGCCCCGGCACACGAACAATATTTTACCAAACTCCCAGCGCCCTTGCAAGACGGTACCGGCGCTTTTTCGCTATTTTTTGCCCTTTTCCCTAGCAGGCTGTTCTGCCGGGGCTGCGGATACCCTGGGGAAGCGTTTGCGCATCCAGATGATAAAGGCCGTCGCCGCCGCGGCGCAAATGGCAATATAGCCCTCAACCGTCCACATATTCTGATTCTGCATAATGACAATAGCATAATTAAACGCAAACTGCGCCAGCACTGAAAGCCACACAAAACCGGATTTTTCCCGCGCCAGCCCATAAAATACGATGAGGGACAGCGCAACCTGGATGATCATGACCATCAGCCGTTCGACCCCGCCCATGGCAAATTGCAGCGCCGGCGTGTCAATAAGCACTGTCCGCACCAGCTCCGCCTGCTCGGGCGCATCGGCCAGCATTGCGTCCAGCCGGCCATTGTTGACGGCCAGTGCCAGATACAGGTTGTTGACGCTGTTTGCCGCCATCAAGATAACCGCTTCCGCACCGCCGTGCCCCAGGCCATAAGCAATGCCGTCGCGGTAGCCGTTCATCCCTTTTGCAAAAAAGCGCATGCCAAACCAGCGGCCCCAGTTTTCCAGCAGCGCCGAGGAAAGCGCCAGCACAATGCCCAGAAGCCAGAGATTCTCCGAAATATCAGCGTACCATTGCGTTGTGCTGAGCAGGTTGAGCAGCGGCATACGGAAAAAAACCTGCGTGACGCTGAAAACCGTCAGGCCTGTCAGCATTGGACGCCAGCTGAGCTTTTTTGCCCGACACAGGAAAACCGACCCGCCGATAGGCAAAATCAGCGTTGCAAATACGGCGAAACACATGGCGACAATGTTGGCGAAGCTAACCAAAGCAATGCCCTCCCTGCCAAATCATTTTTATTTTTCAGCGACCGTCGGCCGCCCAGACAATGGTATTGTACCACATCCGCCCGCAGCTTACAAGGCTGACTGCCGGGGCGGGGCTTGCCTTTTGGCGCGTTTTATTATAGAATGGGGATCTAAATAGCCAAGCATCACCCCTGATTCGGAGGAAATACACATGCGAGCTTTTAAATGTTTGGCCGCCGTTTTGGCGGTTTGTGCGCTGATGATGTGCCTGCTTCCCCTGTCCGGCTGCAATTCGGGCGCGGATGTGCAGATAGCCCTGCTGACCGACGGCGGAAGCGTCCGCGGCGGCGATTTAAACCAGGGCGCGTGGGCTGGCGTCACGGCGGCCAGCGAGCAGTTCGGCTTTACTCCCAAGAGCACCGTATCCGGCGCCGCAACGACGGAGGAATTTCTGCTGCGCATCAGCAACCTGTATGAAGAGGGCTATCGCGTCTTTGTCCTGCCCGGTATTCTGTTCACCGAAGCGCTGGAAACCGCTCAGGCACAGTATAGCGACTGCTTTTTTATCGCCGTCGACTTCACCCCGGCAACAGTGGCTTCCAACACCGTCTGCCTGACCTATGCCGAGGAACAGGCTGCTTTCCTCGCCGGCTTTGCCGCCGCGGTCGAGCTGCGCGAAGGGGCTTTCGGTGGTATTTTTGGCATGGAAATCCCCGCCGCGCAGCGCAGCAGCTGGGGCTTCCAGCAGGGCGTCGCCTACGCCAATGAAAACTACGGCACCAGCATTACCCTTGCGGAGGAAAACTTTGTCTACGCCGGCAGCTTTACCGACAGCGACCTGGGCGGCCGGCTGGCCGCCGAGATGTACGACCGCGGCGCATGCTGCATTTTCTCCTCCTTCGGCAAGACGGGTACGGGTGTCATCACCGAAGCGCGGGCGCGTACCGCCGCCGGCGAGACGCTATGGGCCATCGGCGTCGACGGAGACCAGAGCTCGGTCGGCACATATCAGGACGCCGACACCGCCGTGCTGACCTCGGCCGTCAAATCCGTGGAGGAGTCGGTGGAAGCCGTCATCACCCAGCTGATTGAAGGCGAGTTCCCCGGCGGGCAGACCCTGCGCTTTGACGTCTCCAACGACGGCGTGGGCATCCCCATCCCTGAAATGCCTGAGGATGAAGACGAAGAGCTTTCCGGTAACCTGAGCGCCGAAACCCTTGCCGCCGTGCAGGAGGTCTATGAAAGGATGAAAGCGGGCGAGATCACCGTCGCCGTCACTGGCGAAGGGCTCATCCCCTAACGAATTGCCAGCAGGCCGATGTATCAATAGCGCTTTCTTGCCAAAGCCCGCTCAAGCGGGCGCAATGTGACGCGCCAAATTGGCTTTTCGAGGAGTGGCCAAAAGATCCCTGCTGGCATCTGCCGCTTCAAGAGGCCCTACCAGGCGGCCGCTGCACAATCAGTATTCCACCAGGGTAAACTTTTACATTGTCTCATAAGGCAAATCGCTCAAAGCGGCGGGCTTCCCATCCATTTCCGCTGGATAAGGCAAAAAAAGAACCGGCAGAGCCGGTTCTTTTTATTTTGCCCTTCACTTGTTGAATATATCCTTCATCTTGGCGAAGAATCCCTTTTTCTCCTGATAATGGCTTTCGCCGACTGCATCTTCAAACCTGCGCAGGATTTCCTTCTGTTCCGCAGTGAGATTTTTGGGGATTTCGATGTTGACCTTGATATATTGGTCGCCGCGGCCGCGGCCGTTTACATTCGGGATACCGCTGTTTTTCAGACGGAATACCGTACCGGTCTGGGTGCCTTCGGGCATATCATACTGCACCTTGCCGTCAATGGTCGGCACTGTCAGCTGTGCGCCCAGCGCAGCCTGGACAAAGGAAATGGGCATCTCCAGCAAAACGTCCTGGCCATTGCGCTTGAACAGCTTGTGCGGCTTGATGCTGACCGTGACGTACATGTCGCCGTTAGGCCCGCCGTTTGCGCCGCCGTTGCCCTCGCCCCGCAGCGAAATGGTCTGCCCCTCGTCGATGCCTGCCGGCACCTTGACGCTGATGGTACGGCTTTTGCGCACCTGGCCGCTGCCGCCGCAGGCCCTACACGGGTTTTTGATGACCTTGCCTGTTCCATGGCAGTTGTTGCAGGGCGCTGAGGAGGAAAAGACGCCAAAGGGGGTGCGCTGCGTCGTTTTGACCTGTCCGGTGCCGTGGCAAAGAGGGCAGGTTTCCGCGCTCGTCCCGGCCTGCGCGCCGCTGCCGCCGCAGTCGGGGCATTTTTCACTGCGATTGACAGTAACCTGCTTCTCGCAGCCAAACGCCGCCTCTTCAAAGGTCAGGCTGAGACTGACGCGGATATTTTCCCCCTTTCGCGGGCCGGCTTGACGCCGCGTACTCTGCCCCGTAAAGGCCCCGCCGAAAAAGGAATCGAAAATATTGCCCAGGTCGAAATCCTCAAACCCGCCGTAGCCGCCATACCCGCCGCCGGCGCCGTAATTCGGGTCGATGCCCGCATGGCCAAATTGGTCGTAGCGCGCTTTCTTCTCCTTATCGGACAGGACTTCATAAGCGGCGTTGACCTCTTTCATCTTCTGTTCGGCCTCTTTATCGCCGGGGTTCAGGTCAGGGTGGTATTTTTTGGCCAGCTTGCGGTAGGCCTTTTTTATGTCCTCATCCGATGCGCCTTTTTCGATCCCCAGCACCTCGTAAAGGTCGCGTTTTTGTTCCGGCATACAAATGCCTCCTTTTGGCAGGGTTGATAGTGGCTTCGCCGGCCCGTTGCCGACAGCCGAGGGCGGAGAAGGATATGCGCCCTGTTATGGACCCATCCTTCCCCGCCGACTGAGCTTATTTGCCCTGCTCTTCGTCATCGACGACCTTATAGTCGGCGTCGACAACGGGGTTGCCGTTTTCATCGGTCGCAGGGGCGGCGCCCTCTTCAGGCTTGACGTCCTTGTACAGCTTTTCCGCGATGGTGTAGAAACGCTTGGTCAGCTCTTCACATTCGCTCTTGATGCTGTCTATATTCTCACCCTTGAGCGCTTCCTTCAGCTTTTCGATCTGCTCGGTGATAGGGGCCTTTTCTTCCGCCGTGACCTTATCGCCCAGCTCGCTCAGCGACTTCTCGGTCTGATAAATGAGACTCTCAGCATTGTTGCGGGTGTCGATTTCCTCACGGCGCTTGTGGTCGGCTTCGGCAAACTGCTCGGCTTCCTTGACGGCTTTGTCAATGTCTTCCTTGCTCAGGTTGGTCGACGCAGTAATCGTGATTTTCTGTTCCTTGCCAGTACCCAGGTCCTTGGCCGACACGTTGACAATGCCATTGGAATCGATGTCAAAGGTGACTTCAATCTGCGGTACGCCGCGCGGCGCAGCCGGGATGCCGTCGAGGTGGAAGCGTCCCAGCGTCTTGTTGTCGCCCGCCATATCGCGCTCGCCCTGAAGGACGTGAATCTCAACCGAAGGCTGATTGTCGGCCGCGGTGGAGAAGATCTGCGCCTTTTTGGTCGGGATGGTGGTGTTGCGCTCGATGATCTTAGTGCAGACGCCGCCCAGCGTTTCAATGCCGAGCGACAGCGGCGTCACGTCGAGCAGCAGAAGATCCTTGACCTCGCCGCCCAGAACGCCGGCCTGGATGGCGGCGCCCAGCGCGACACATTCGTCAGGGTTGATGCCCTTAAACGGCTCTTTTCCAGTGATCTTCTTGACCGCCTCCTGTACGGCGGGGATACGGCTGGAACCGCCGACCAGCAGAACCTTGCTCAGGTCGTTTACCGTCAGCTTGCTGTCGTCCAGCGCCTGGCGCACCGGGCCCATGGTCTTGTCGACCAGGTCGGCCGTCAGCTCGTTAAACTTGGCACGGGTCAGGGTGAGATCCAGGTGCTTCGGGC
>CAJMOV010000067.1 GCA_905215125.1 uncultured bacterium
CATATCTGTATTGACATCTTTAAAAACGTCATTCAAAATAAAAATGAAAAGAAAATTTAAATCATCCATGACAAAACCGTCCCCGCCGTTGTTGCCCTTGCCGCACAGGATAAGCACGCGGCTGCCCGCCTTGAGGAAGGGCAGGACCCTTTCGGCGGCCAGGGTGCCGGCCCGCTCCATCAGTTCGCCATACCCAGTCCCGCCCTGATCGGCAAACATCTCGGCCCGCTTCATGGCGGCCGCGTCAGCGATAAACATATCGGTATACCTCCCGCTTCTTATCGGCTTCTCCAGGCGCAATGGCGCCGCGCCCGGCGGCGGCACTTCACCAGCCCGTATCATAAACAGCCGTTTTTTCGTTATTATAGCATAAAGCCGGGAAAGAAAACACCCGCGGATGTTTGACAAACGCCGAAAAATGGGTTATAGTAGGGGAGAGTTTGACATCTGTATTATTATTTTGTGCAAATATGCAAAAAATGCTTGACCTGGGACAGGGTTTGTGGTATTCTGATTTTACCTGTCAGGGTCTTTTTTTGTTGTCCAAAAATGGACATTGACACGAATGCGGCACCCTTTTCTTTCCAGGGGAAGGGGGAAGGCCGCGGCCGGTCTGCCCCTGACTCAGGGAGGCAATTTATTGAAGGAGGTGCCGAAACATGCGCGTTAAAATCACTTTGGCGTGTACCGAATGCAAACAGCGCAACTACAACAGCAAAAAAAATAAGAAGAACGACCCCGACCGCCTGGAAATGAACAAATACTGCCCGTTCTGCAAAAAGCACACCTTGCACAGGGAAACCAAGTAGCAATGACGTTGGAATTGGAAAGTGAGGTGCAGCTTAATGGCTGAACAGGACAAGAATGTAAACCAGCCCGAAGCGCGGGCTGATGCCGCCGCTTCCTCCCAAAGCAAGCCGGCCAAGGCCGACAAGAAAAAGGAAGCGCGCCCCAACGCCCTGGTGCGCTTTGGCCGCCGTGTCAGCAAGTGGTTCCGCGACCTCAAAAGCGAGGGCAAGAAGGTTGTCTGGCCGACAGGCAAGCAGGTTTTCAACAACACTGTGATCGTCATCGTCTGCGTGATTGTTGTGGCCATCTTTGTCGCCGTGCTTGACGTCGCCTTCGGCTTCCTGCGCGATTTGATCGTCAGCCTGGTCTGAGGCGGTGGGAGCATATTATGTCTGACAGCGCGAAATGGTATGTTGTGCACACCTACTCCGGCTATGAAAACAAAGTGGCCGCCACCATCCAAAAGACGGTGGAAAACCGCAAGCTGGAGGATTTGTTTTTAGACATCCGCGTGCCGATGGAAACGGTCACTGAAATCCGTGACAACGGCCCCAAAGAGGTCGAGCGCAAGATTTTCCCCGGCTATGTGCTTATCAAGATGATTATGACCGACGAAAGCTGGTATGTCGTGCGCAACACGCGCGGCGTGACGAGCTTTGTCGGCCCCGGATCCAAGCCGGTGCCCCTGACGGACGATGAAGTCGCCGCGCTGGGCATGGAAAAGCGCGAGATCCGCCTTTCCTATGAGGTGGGCGACAACGTCAAGATTATTGACGGCCCGCTGGAGGGCTTTATCGGCGTTGTCGACGAAATTCTCATGCCTTCGGAAACGGTGCGCGTCACCGTCTCCATGTTCGGCCGCGAAACCCCAGTCGAGCTGAAGTTCGGTCAGGTTGCCGCATTGGAAAAATAGCGGCCGTTACCCCTGATTTCTCTGCGTTTACACCCGGATATGTGTCCGGGGTGGGAGGGCATTGCGCCCAATTTTACCACATTCATTCAAGGAGGTGCAACGAAAGTGGCACAGAAAGTAGTAGGACTTATTAAACTGCAAATTCCCGCGGGCAAGGCCACGCCGGCTCCCCCGGTCGGTCCCGCTCTCGGTCAGCACGGCGTCAATATCATGGCGTTTACGAAGGAATTTAACGAGCGCACCAAAAACGATGGCGATCTCATCATTCCTGTCGTTATCACCGTTTATGCCGACCGTTCCTTCTCGTTTATCACCAAGACCCCTCCTGCAGCCGTTCTGATTAAGAAAGCCTGCAAGATTAGCTCGGGCTCCGGCGTCCCCAACAAGCAGAAGGTCGCTGAGATTTCCAAGGAAGACCTGCAGAAGATCGCGGAAATGAAAATGCCCGATCTCAACGCTTCCAGCGTGGAAAGCGCCATGAGCATGATCGCCGGCACTGCCCGCAGCATGGGCATTACTGTTAAGGAGTAAGGTTTTGCCTGCGGCCTGACGGCAGCGTCCGCCAAAGGCCGCCTGGTGGGAGGATTATTCCGAAAACCACTATAAGGAGGAAATTTTCGTGCATAAAGGTAAAAAATATATCGAAAGCACAAAGCTGTTCGACCGGGCAAAGCTGTTTGATCCGGCCGAGGCCATTGATACAATGCTGAAAACCGCAAAAGCCAAGTTTGACGAAACAGTGGAAATTCACGTCAAGCTGGGCGTCGACTCGCGTCACGCCGACCAGCAGGTCCGCGGCGCGCTCGTCCTGCCCAACGGCACGGGCAAAAAGGTGCGCGTCCTGGTCTTTGCCAAGGGCGATAAGGCCAAGGAGGCCGAGGCTGCCGGGGCCGATTACGTTGGCGCCGAGGATATGGTGCAGCGCATCACCTCGGAAAACTTCTTTGATTACGAAGTGGTCATCGCCACGCCCGACATGATGGGCGTCGTCGGCCGCCTGGGCAAAATCCTCGGCCCCAAGGGGCTGATGCCCAACCCCAAGGCGGGCACCGTCACCCCCAACGTCGCCCAGGCTATCGCCGACAGCAAGGCCGGCCGCATCGAGTACCGCTTGGACAAAACCAACATCATCCACTGCCCGCTGGGCAAGGTCTCCTTCGGCAATGAAAAGCTGCAGGAAAACTTTGACGCGCTGATGGGGGCCATTGTCAAGGCCAAGCCGGCCGCCGCAAAAGGCCAGTATATCCGTTCCTGCGTCATCGCTTCGACCATGGGCCCCGGCGTACGCGTCAACCCCGCCAAGCTGGGCAACTAAAAGCATATTGACAAGCACCGTGTTTGTCGGTATAATATGTAAAGTGTCATTCCGCAGACAGCAGGAGATTTTTTCATAAACGGCGCGGCCGTCCTGCCGAGGGTGCATCATTACCGGATTGTTATTGTCTTTCCGTGTGCCCTCACGTCATGACGTGGGGGCACCGTTATTTTCCCCATATTCCATCCCTACGGAGGTGAAACGCAAATGCCCAACGCAAACGTTCTGGCTCAGAAGCAGGCCATCGTCAAGGAGCTTGCAGAAAAGATGCAGAAAGCCAGCGCCGGTGTTTTTGTCGACTATAAGGGTATCACCGTCGAAGCCGACACCAAGCTGCGCGCCGAGCTGAGAAAGGCCGGTGTTGAGTATTCCGTCGTCAAAAACACCCTGACCCGTTTTGCCATTAATGAGATCGGCTTTTCCGAGCTGGATCCCATCCTCAACGGCACAACGGCCCTGGCCATCGGCATGAATGATCCCATCGTCCCCGCCAAGCTGATCGCCGATTTTGCCAAGAAAAACGAGAAGGTCTTCAAAATCAAGGCCGGCTTTATTGAAGGCAAGGTTGTCGACGCCGACACCATCAAGTCCATCGGCGAGCTGCCCAGCAAGGAAGTGCTGGTCGCCACTGTGCTTGGCACGCTGAACGCGCCCATCGCCGCCTTGGCCCGCGCCATCAACGCCATTGCTGAAAAGCAGGGCGCCCCTGCTTCCGCCGACGCGCCCGAGGCCCCGGCCGAAGCCTAAGCCCCGACCATCATCTTATCATTTTGGAGGTAACACAAATGGCTAGCGAAAAGATCACCCAGCTGATTGAAGAAGTAAAAGCCCTTACCGTTCTGGAGCTGTCCGAACTGGTCAAGGCCCTGGAAGAAGAATTCGGCGTTTCCGCCGCCGCCCCTGTCGCCATGATGGCCGCCCCTGCCGGCGGTGACGGCGCTGCCGCCGCTGACGAGAAGACCGAGTTCACCCCGGTTCTGACCAGCATCGGCGACAAGAAGATCGAGGTCATCAAGGCTGTCCGCGAGCTGACCGGCTTGGGCCTGAAGGAAGCCAAGGAGCTGGTCGACAACGTTCCGAAGCCCATTAAGGAAAACGTCTCCAAGGACGAATGCGACGCTATCGTCAAGCGCATGGAAGAAGCCGGCGCTAAGTGCGAAGTCAAATAAGAAACCCAAACATAAAAAGCGAGCAGCTGGGCTGCTCGCTTTTTCTATCCTGTAGGGCCCTTGACGGCCCTTTTGCTATTCATCGGCCCATTCGCCGGCGCGGGAAACCGCTTTGTGCCAGCCGCGCAGCAGCTTCTGCCGCTCCTGCTCCCCCATTTTCGGGGAAAGCCGGCAGTCCACCACCGACTTCCGGGCGATTTCCTCCCGAGCTTTCCAAACGCCAGCCTGCAGCCCGGCAAGCGCCGCCGCACCAAGGGCCGTCGTCTCGCGGCAGGCAGGGCGGACAATCTCCCGCCCCAGGATATCGGCCTGAAACTGCATGAGAAAGCCGTTTGCCGAAGCCCCGCCGTCGACGCGCAGGCTGTTTAGCCGTACGCCGGTGTCCTTTTCCATCGCCTGGAGAACGTCCGCCGCCTGATAGGCGATGGCCTCCAGCCCGGCACGGATGAGATGGCAACGCCCCGCGCCCCGCGTTAGGCCAAAAACGGCGCCCCGCGCCCGCATGTCCCAATAGGGCGCGCCCAGGCCGGTGAAGGCAGGCACGATATACACGCCTGCGCTGTCAGATACCTTTTGGGCAAAATACTCGCTGTCGGCTGCGTCTGCAATCAGCCCCAGCTCGTCGCGCAGCCACTGCACCACAGCGCCGCCGACAAAAACGCTCCCCTCCAGCGCGTACTGGATCTCCTCCCCGCAGGTGGCGGCCAGCGTCGTAAGCAGGCCGCTTTGGGACAGCACCATGCGCCCGCCGGTATTCATCAGCAGGAAGCATCCGGTGCCATAGGTGTTTTTGGCGTCTCCTTCGTCAAAGCAGCTCTGCCCGAACAGCGCCGCCTGCTGATCCCCTGCGACGCCGGCAATGGGCACCTGAACGCCGCCGACGTTGGCCATGCCGAAATGCCCACCGGAAGGCCGGACCTCCGGCAGCATGCACAGGGGGATATCAAGGGCGCGGCAGATGTCCACATCCCAGCGCTGGCGCGCAATGTCGTACAGCATAGTACGGCTGGCGTTTGTCCTGTCGGTGGCGTGGACGGCCCCGCCCGTCAGCTTGTAAATAAGCCAGCTGTCCACTGTGCCGAAAAGCAGCTCGCCCCGTTCGGCGCGCGCCTGCGCGCCGGGGACATTATCCAGAATCCACCGCAGCTTTGTGGCGGAAAAATAGGCGTCGGGCAGCAGCCCTGTCGATGTGCGGATGGATTCGGTCAGCGCCCTGTCGCGCAGGATAGCGTCGCAGATGGGCGCGGTGCGCCTGCATTGCCACACAATGGCGTTGCAGATAGGCTTGCCGGTCTCCCTTTCCCAAACCAGCGTCGTCTCCCGCTGGTTGGCAATGCCGATGGCCGCCAAATCCGCCCCTGTCAGTCCGTTCTGTGCCAGCACCTCTGTCAAAACGCCGGTCTGCCCGGCGTAGATTTCCATGGGATCGTGTTCGACCCACCCCGGCTGCGGGTAATGCTGTGTCAATTCTTTCTGCGCCGTACCGATGGGGCGCAAATCCCCGTCAAACAAGATAGCGCGTGAGCTGGTCGTCCCCTGATCCAGCGCCGCAATGATTTTCTTTTTCTCTTTCATCCGTCCACACCGCCCGTCCGTGATAAAGACAGTATACCACAACGCGCGAAAAAAGCGAATCCCTTCCCTTGTCCCGCTCAATGCGTAAAGCGGCCCTGAACGCTATTCTAATCTTCAGCGCTTATAGTATTCCGCCCGGCGTTATGTTACAATCAAAGCCATAAGACATCTCTTTCTTCCCTTTTAAAGCAAAAATCAAACTGCCGAGGTGAAATCTGTTATGAACAACGCGCTCAACGAAAGACTTATCCAGATGGTCCGCGACGCCGTCTCCCCAGGGCTGACTGCTATTTCCTTTGCCCTGATGCAGGACGGGGAGGAAATCGCCGCCGGCGCCGTCGGCACGCGCGACGGGCGGCCTGATCATCCCGCATCGCCGAACGACCTTTACAATATCGGCTCTATTTCCAAGGTCTACATAGCCGCCGCCATTATGAAGCTGGTGGAAATGGGCAAAGTCGATCTGGACGCACCCGTCGTTAAGTACCTGCCCCGTTTTAAGATGGCCGATCCCCGTTATAAGGATATCACGGTGCGCATGACGCTGTGCCACTCCAGCGGCCTGCCCGGCACGCACTGGAAAAATGTTTTCACCTATTCCTGGCTTGGGGACGATTATTTTGAGGAAAGCTATGACTATTTCGCCCACAGCCGGCTCAAGGCCGCGCCCGGCGAATACACCACCTATTGCAACGACGGCTTTACCCTGGCTGAAATGGTAGCGGTCGAGGTTTCCGGTATGCCTCTCAGCGACTTTCTGCGCAAATATTTTCTGGCGCCGCTCGGCGCGCTGTCGACCTGCGCGTCCGACCGTCTGCCGGCGGGATACGACCATGTCGTCATGAAAAGCGCAGCCGGCGTGGAACGCCTGTCCATCATCGGCGCGGGCGGGATCAACAGCAATATGGGCGACGTCTGCCGCTTTGGCAACAGCTTTCTGACCCATTCAGCGCTGTCCAAGGCGTCGTGCGACGAGATGGCCAAGCCCCACGGCATCCCCGTACCCCCGCAGGACAGCTTCGCTACCCTGTTCGGCCTGGGCTGGGATCGCGTCTCCTTCCCCAGCGCCGTCTGCGACATGGGCGAAGGGGTTTTGATGAAAAGCGGCGGGACGCTGCAATTCCTTTCCTTCCTGCTTGTCATCCCCAAATACAACATGGTGGCCGCCATTTCCGGCACCATGGATACCGGGGCGGATCACCTGGATCTCCTCAGCCGCCTGGTGGCGGAAGCCGTCAGGGAAAAAACCGGGCAGGACATCCTGTACCCGCAGACGGCGGCCAGGCATGACTTCTCCCCTGCGCCAGCCGAGCTTGCCGGGCAGTTCGAGGGCTACTATGCTTCACCCTACGCCGTTTATCAGGCGGAGTTTTCCGAAGGCAGGCTCAACATCTATAACCTGACGCTGGGCGAAAAGCAACCCCTTTACATGGATATGCAGTACAGCGGCGGATGCTTTTACGGAAAAGGCCCGACCGTCTCTTTCGTAGAGCACAACGGATACAAATACATTTTTGCCGATAACGCTTACAAAGCCCTCGTCCCCGTCATGCAGAAGCTGGAAAACCTCACTCCCCTGTCCGACGTATGGAAGGCCCGTGACGGCAGGCAGTACTATTCGCGCGCAGCCGATTATCTCGACGGAATGTGGGGCGACTCGGCGGCCATCATCACCCTCAAGCGTTTCCCCTATGTCGATGGGATTATGCTGGCCTGCGTACAGTCCAACCCGGACACCGGCACGCCGATGATCATTCCCTTGGCTGTGGAAAACGATCATTTGAGCCGCATGTTCCTCAACGCTTCCTCCAGCGCGTCGCGCGATCAGTTTGCCGCCGAATTCTATGAGCAAGATGGCAGCGAGGAGATGTACTTCTTTGGCCTGCGTTTCCGTGACATCTCCTATGACCGTCAGCCGCTGGAAGCCGGGGAGATCGCCGTTCAGCGCGGCGAGGTGCGCATCTTCGCCATTCCAGAGGGCAAAAAGCCGGTCGTCTACGTCCCCGATCGCGCCCGCCTGCTTCTAGTCAACCGCGACTTCCAGGTCGTTTATGACAGCTTTGCCGGCGGGGCCGTGCCGGATGTCGGCGGCGGATATGCGCTTTTCGCCGGTGAAACCGGCCGGCGCTTCAGCGTCTTGCTGTAGCCGGCGCCGCGAAGCCCCCCCTTTCTCCAGGGAGGGCTTTTTTCCTGAAATTGACTAAAGCATGCACACGGGCTATAATAGGGATCAGCGGATTCTATTATTAAACTTGGAATCAGGAGGTTATTACCATGTCATTCTCCCCTCCCCTTGGCTCGGCCTTCAACGACACGCGCAACCGTTCAAGCCTGCTCTCTCCGCAGTCCGGCATGTGCTCCTTCTGTACGGCCGAATGTATCGGAACATGTGAATTGGGCCTGTCGGCCGTCCGCGGCGCACAGACTGTCTATCCCACCAACACCGGCGACAACCAGGTCGCTTCCGAAAAGGATTACCCTATCGATTATTCCCATTTCAATATCAACGGCCGCGTTTTCGGCGCGCAGGGCGCACCCGCCGGAAGGGACGGCGCCTCTATCTTCAATGTCGGGCTGGGCCGCAGCTACGGCCGCGAAAACACCGTCAAAATGGCACTGCCCCTGCTGCTGCCCGCCCTCATCAAGCTCAACTGGCGCGACTATTTTGCCGGAGCCGCTATGGCCGGCGTGCCCTGCGTCATTGGCGAAAGCTCGCCGGGCAAGGATCCCGAGCTGAAAATGCAAGGCGGAAAGATCGTCCACTTCCCCATGCTGGGCGATATCCTGGACGCCTTCCGCCGCTATGACCGCGGCTATGGCCAGATCATCCTGCAATGCAACTGCGAGGACGACGCGCAGGGCCTGCCGGAATACGCCATTGAAAAGCACGGCCTGACAGCGCTGGAGTTCAAGTTCGGCCAGTCGGCCAAGGGTACCCAGCCGGTACAGCCCGTCCCCGGCGGGCTGGAGGGCGCGCTGAAAAAGCAGGCCTCCGGCGCGCTCGTCAACCCCGACCCCAGCGACCCCGCCGTGCAGAAGGCATGGGCCGACGGCGTCTGCCCCAGCTTCTATTCCTAC